>RZYO01000074.1 GCA_009930325.1 Spirochaetia bacterium
TAAAATATCTTCAATATTAATTTTTGACATGAAATTGTTTAAATTATTAATGTATTCTTTTTTAATGTCTGCATTAATAAATTTATTTAGTGCATCAAATAATAAACCTCCAATAGAATATTTAATGATAAAAGGCAAACTCTCTTTTACTACATATTTACCCTCGCTGTTATACTCCATGAATTTTGCTGCATTAATCTTCCAATCGGATAAAAAACCCTCTACATCACCATTTTTAATTTTGTGATTCATAAAGAGAATATCAATTGCTATGTCTGTTTCATTCCTCATGTATTTCTTCTCCTTTCTTTTTTACCATTATATAAGAGCTTGTTGATGTCTCTTTATAAGCTTCAATAAATTGCTCGGCTGTTAATTTCTCTTTCAAAAAATTCTTATCCCAGCTTCTGTTTGTTTTGACAATAACTGTAACTGTACTATCTGGTGTCTCTAATTTATCGAAATTGTTCTCTTTCATATATGTGAAAATATCTCCATTAATTATCTTCTTCTCTTCTTCAAGTCTTTTTATCTCTACTTGAAGCTCTTGATATCTTGATATCTTTTCATTTATATTCATTCTTCATCACCTCCATCCCATACTGCATCTCTTACTATCGCTAGCAAAGTAATCAATTCATCAACTTTCACATAACCAACTACATCATCAATCTTTTCCTTCAAATAAATTGCATAGAACTTTTTAGTTACAAATTTATCTTTGGAGAAAATAGCAACTTCAACATCTTCTGAAGAATCAGTTTCAACATTTTTAGTTGAAGAACAACTCATTCCTGCGAAGATAGCTGATACTGCCAAACCATTCTCAAAAGTGAATACAATTTGCTTAGCTACATGGTTGTCTACAATTTCAATCTTACTCATTGTCATCGCCTCTTTCATTTTCTTCAATAATGTCTTCCAATTCGTCGATTGATAAATCATGGATTTCTGTAGCATCTGAGTTATCAATGTCCAAATCAAAATAATATTCTCCATTGTTTGGAAAATCATAATAACTATTTGCTATGATGTAATCAATTAATTCATTAGTAACAAAAGATTTATATTCTTCTTCAATCTTCTCCATAGTCTTCTTGGCTAGATTAAATAAATTAAATAAAGACATAAAAAGAGATGTCTCTACTGAATGAACAATGATTTGTTTATCGATTGCAATTGTAAAAATAAGTTTGCCATTTGGTTGCTCGTGTGGGACGAAACTAAACTCTCCGTTTAAATACTCCTTAGCATAACTGTACTCAGAAGTCTTTTTAAAATCTTCAGTTAAGTCTTGAAAAACTCCGTCAAGAAATTTTTTATTATCTATCTTCATTACAAATCAACTCCATTTAATTTATATATAATTTATAGACCAAAAGGTTTATAAATGGTATTATTCTAACTCCTCTTCTGATACATCTTCTTCATCATCAAAATAATAAATATTGTTAATATAAGCAACAAACTCTTCTTTATCCTCGAAAGTTACTTCATCAAAATTTAAATCATTGCTCTTCAAGTAAAAATCGAATTCTTCAGGAAACTCTAATATAAATCTCTCAAATGCTTCTTCTATCTCCTGCTCATATATGAAATCGTCCTCTTGCATCTGTGAATCGTAAAACTCCTCAGACTGAATTTCAATGTCTTTTAAAACTCCCATCAAATCAACTCCTTTTAATTTATATATAATTTATAGACCAAAAGGTTTTTAAATCCTTTCTTTTCTATAATTATTTACAATCTCCTTAATAATATTAGTCTCATCGCTAAATTCCTTCTTCTCGTTTAGAATATTGAATATACGGGTACCTATTATATTACCGATATAATTAATAATAGTCTTTCTGTTTTTAGAGTTAACTCTATGAATTCTTCCTTTTCTTTGAATCATCTTAGCTGGATTGGGATGCAGACTGAAATTAATAAGATAATCAACATCTGGGAAACTGATACCATAACTTAGATTATCACCAGCAATTAGTATTTGCAATCTACCTTCTCTAAATTCATCTAATATACTTGAATCAGCTCTATAATATTTGCAATTATATCCAGCTTTGACTAAAGCTTCTTGAATGTCTAAAGATGAACGAATGTAAGTTGAGAAGATTAGAACTTGTTTGTTGCCGATCTCTTCTAAATCACTTAAAAGTTGTTCTATCTTATTTCCTCCGTCGGTGAGGTCTTTTTCTTTTAAAAATGATACTTTGTCTGAAGTTGAGCTTTTTAGAGTATTAACTCCATCATCGAGCAAAGCGAGCAAAGTGAAAATTTCGAAAATACTATCATCCCAATTCAAAGTACTCATAAGCTGTCTTAAAGCATAATCTTGTTGTTTGGTAGTATCAATGAATTTATTTAATTCTATGATTTCTGGTAAATCAATACCACTGTCGTCTTTATGTAATAAATATGTATGGGGTTTAATTAATTTTAAATAATCCTCAATTCTTCTCCAACCATTGATAATACTGACATTCTTTCCTGTGTACTTACTCCATACATCGCTCATAATAGCATGTTGAGTCTTAAATTTATTAAAACTCGCAGCATAAGTAATTTTGTCGTGGAGCTTATTTATATTAAATAAATCTCCAGGATTGTTTTCAATTGGGGTGCCTGTTAAATTAATAATATAACTTACTCTGTTGGAATATGCATTCAATGCTTGGTGAATCTTTGAACTGGCATTCTTTAATTTTGTACATTCATCTAAGATTAAGAATTTGAAATCCATCTCGATGTCTTTCATATCTCTACGGAATGTGTCATAAGTAGCGATAATATAACTTTTATTAGTATACCATTGTAATTGGCGATTGACTGCGCTACCGTGAATTACTTGAATCTGCTCTTCACTAGCGAAATTAAACTTCAAAATCTCGCTCTTCCATTGACTCATCAAACTCTTTGGGCATAATATTAAGACTTGATTTAATTGATCGATACTTTTCATAATTTCTAAACTACATAGAGTCTTCCCGAGACCGACATCGAGAAATAAATTATAACCACGATACTCGTGATGATATAATTCTACACCTTTCTTAATGGCTACTCTCTGAAATTCGTATAATGTGTCTGTCCAATATTTTATGTCTATGGACTTTGATAATAATCTTAAAATCTCGTCAATTACTGCTGAGTAGTTACTGATATATTCTTTGTTTGCATTAATGAATTGATGAGCTTCTTCAGAATATCTTCCATGCCAAAGCTTGCTCTCGTTGTTGTATCTGAAATATTTCTTTAATAATCCCATTTCCTCATAAGACATTTCTCTATAGTCTTTATATAAAATCTTTAATGCTAAATTCATTGGAAATCACTCTTTATTAATCTATTATATTCTTCTGACATTGTTTCAAAAATCTCGTTCTTGGTCTGGAGTTTTAATAGCATGGCATTAATACCCTTATATGTGGTTACTTTCGTTCCTGAAGGGTTCATGTATTTAAAACCGAACTTCTCGAAAATATATGATATCATCTTGCTCTTCTTCATGTTCGGGATTTTATCTGATAAGATACTCAAAAAATTTGAACGATGCAATATGAAACTTCTGCTCTTAGCATCGTAGAATAAATAAATATTCTTAATAGACTCGCTGCTTAATTCGACATAATTAAATTGATAAGCCTGTGCGACACCTTGAAGCAAAATCTCTTTAATTAGATTATATAGTCCGTCGTCTTCCTTACTAACATCCTTTAATAAATTCCTAATCTCATTTTGCTGAGGATACATTGCGAGTTTTAAATTAAAATCGTAATTAATTAAAAAATAACAAAAATGGACTAACTCTCTCTGATAATCCTCGGATTTTGCGAACTCCAAGTTCCACCATGCTGCCTTCTCTATCCCCCAAACATTGTTCAAGCTTGTGTTGTTATAACATATAGTGAATCTACGGTTGTCACCACTGTCGAGAATACCATCACGATGCATGTCGTTCTTACTGAAAACATATAAAGCATTATTCTTTACACTATAAGCTTTACGGTTCTTACCTTCAACTGGGATGGTCTCGTTTGAGACCATGTTCTTGATCTTTCTTATGACTTCTTTGTCGCCTTTTATCTCATCAAAAAACACAACATACTTATTTACAATTCTCTCGTTGAATCTCTCTAATTCTCCCTTCTCCATAGTAACAACATCAGGGGCATCACCCATACTGCCATTCAAACCATCATTAAATAATGGGAATAGGATCTTACTGACGAACATGGACTTTCCTGTACCCTCTGCTCCGACTAAATAATAATGAACCATTACGCAACCCTTACCCAAGTTCTGCAAAAAATAACTTAAATGATTCAAAATGTAGGGGATGTTCTCCTCGTCGTCGTCTCGTGCTAAGAATACTGTTAAAAAATCCCAGATGTTCGGGCAATTGTCTTCTAAATAACAGAAATTACCAAACTTAAATTTTATAGGAGCCATGGACTTTGCAGCTTTCATGACTGGGCTTACCTTATAAACATTTAAAAAAGTGTTATTGTCCTTAGTAACTATTATATCATCGCATACTTCTTTGATGATTCCTGTTATGTTTCTTATGCCTGCGGTTATCTGTAATTTTACTTCTGGTCTTGTAGGCATCTTAATTCCAGGATTCAAAAATCCGTATAAACGCAAAAATAAAGTCTCGAAATCCTCTCCACTGTACTCAAACTCGAAATCATGTAATAAAAAATCGCTTAATTGTTTTTTAATATTAGGACGATTCAGAAAACTTGAAGTCTTCAAGATATAATCGCCAAAATGACGATACTCCAAAAACTCCTGATTGTCGTAATAATATAAAATATAAACCTGACCATCGCAACAACAATAAATACCCATGGTCTCTAATTTCTTGAAAACAGCTTCTACTAATTTTACTAACATCATCTGTTATCACGATTGTTTTTTTTCTTATTTTTTCTCTGTGATAAAATAAAATCATAAACTTCTTGCAAACTACCAAAATAATACAGACCATTTAAAATATATCTCTTGTCTTTTGATAATTTTTCATCGTACTCTATACGAGTATTTTCACAATTTGTCAATAATTGTTTCATCCAACTCAACTCCTTTCAAATCCGATTAATAAATAAACTATGAATAAAAAGGTTTTTAAATAGATTTATTGTGCTAATATATAACATAGCAAATATTGCTTAGCAAAAATTAGGGAGAGTTTTGTACTAACAAAATGGTAAAGGATAGGTGGTAAAAAAGTGTTATAGAATAAAAACAATAAAAAAAAGATGATACTACTGGGATAAAATGTGTGCTATATATTAAAATATTAAAACAAATACTAAATATCCTATGCTAATCTGATTAAATAATAAAAATAATAATAAAACTATTAAATATTAAATACCAAAAACTATTAAATATTAAATACCAAAAACCTAAATATAATATAGGAAAAACATTTTGATTAACTTTTGATGGGTTTTATTAATTTGATTAAGATTTTGATTAAGTTTTGGATCGGTCCTAAACCCATACAGTGTAAGGGATTAGTGGTCAAATTGATTAAGAAATTAAATTTTTTCCGTCGACTCCTTTTATTTATATTTTTATTAACTATATATAGTTAATGTTTTATGTTTCTATTAGTTCTCTTCTTTTTTCTTAATTTCTTAATTAAAAAAAGAAAAAAAAAGGAAAAGATATAAAAGAATAAAGGCTTTAGGGGTAGTATTATACTTTTTTAAAATTTAATCAAAAATTTAATTAAAATTAAAAAAAAGTTAATAAAAAAACTAAAAAAAAGAAAAAAGTCATAACTATCGGTAGTTAATTTTTTTTTATTAAATATTAAATATTTAATAGTTTTTTCCTCTCTTTTTACTTTTTTTCTCTACTATTTAATATTAAATATTTAATAAAAAATTAAAGAGTAGAGTATTAAATATTAAATATTAAATAGTTTTAAAAACCTTTTGGTGTATATTATATATATGAATGACATAATTAATTTATTGAAAAAGAAAAAACAACGGAACATGGATGCAGCAGCATATTCTCCTGAACATCTCAGCCACGAGTTTGAAGAAGAGAATGAACTTATAGATAAAATATTAAAATTGATTAATGATGCAAAGTGAACACTATAAATCTGAAATTGAATATCAGGAAATAAAAAAAGAACTTGTAGCAGAAATTGATGAACAGAGGACTAAGATAAATGCATTGATTGAGAAGATTGATGTAGAGCTTGAAAAGGATGTTCCTGATTATATTAAATTATTAATGATTAAAGTCCAGCAATATCAAGTGCTGTCTAATCAATATTTTAAAGAGAGACAAGTTGGGGTCTTTTTAGCAATTGAAAAATCGCAAATTGAAATAATAAATATGTTGTATAAATTTAGAGAGATGTTTGAAGCGACTAGTGAAACTAAAAAGGTTGTGGTGGAAGCTAAAGAGATGTTTGATAAGCTTGAAAAAACGAAAAAACAATATGTGTATAATACTAAAGAAATATAATAGCTTCATGGAGTAACGAGTAACGAGAGAATTTGTATTTTCGCTCTCTTGTCGGTGCAAGTCCGACTGGAGCTATTATTGGTGGTTCGTCTAATCTGGTTAGGATACAAGGCTCATAATCTTGAGATTGAGGTTCAAATCCTCAACTGCCAAAATAAAAAAAGGGTTAAAAATATGTCATGGTATCCATTAACTAAACTTACATTCCAAGAGCTTACATATTGCAAGTCTCTAGAGCAAATCTTCAGAGTCGAAGATGCTCTTGGTGAATGGGTGCCATACAAACTCCAACCACATCAAGTGGAATGGCATATTGATGATGTGGCTCTGAAAAAAGAAAATGCTCCGCAAGTTAGGGCTGTGAAGAAATCGAGAAATACTTCCTTTACTATGTCCTCGATTATCTCCTCGCTCATGGCTGTACCTCTCTTTGATGATAATGTCTCTCCTGTTCTAAGGCTCAATCAACAAAGGGCTAATGATTTGATTAAAGATGAAAAAAAGGTAATAAAAAAAATGCAGCCGATTGTTCTTGAAGATGGATCGCTATATCCGTTTGATCCGAAAAAAGTTGATGTGAATAATAAACAATCGATTATATTCCCAAATGGCTGTGAACATCGTGCGTTTCCTGCTAACTCCTCTGCTTCGGATATTATTAGGGGATTTAGAATCAGAGGACATGCTGGGAATGTTGATGAATCGAACTTCTTTAAGGATTTTGATAATATCTATACTGCATTAAGACATGCGAATGCTGGGTCGAAGGGTGGGAAAGGAATATATCAGTTCAATGTGGGGACTACTCTTAGGGGGCTGAATACTCCGTATTATAGGTGGCTGCAAAAACAAGAGAGGATGCAAAGGGAAGGTAAACAAACCCAAGTGAAGCTCTATGAATGGCCGATCTTTGATCCGCAGAAGTTTAATAAAGAAATTGAACCTCTCAAACAACCAGAGCTTGTGCCGATTGTGCCTTGGCAAGACATGATGAATCTAAACCAGACATATCTTGATGATGAGTTTAGGTTCATGGAAGAATACATGGGAATGGCTGTTGATAGTGAAATACAATTCTATGTGACTGCTAAAGTGATTGAGGCTATGGATGAATCTCTTGAGAACATCCAAACTCCGAAAGAACATGGGAAATATATAATGACCATTGATCCTGCTGGTGAGGGTGGGGATTACTTTGCGTCGACTATCTTTGAAGAAAGGGCTAGCTCTCCGATTGAATCGGTTATTAATGGACATAAGTTTATTGAAAATATAAATGAATACTTCCAGAGATATTTATATTATAATAAGAAAAAGGTTGACTTGGAATATATGACTGAAAAAACTAGTGCGACTATATTGACTTGGATTCCTTTTGGTCTGCATACTGTGAGGGTGGATGCTAATGGTATTGGTTATCAACTTGGACAAACTCTGCAGAAGAGATTCTCTAATATAAATATTGAATTAATTCGTGGAGGGCAAAATGTCAAGATTGAAGGAGGGAGGACTATTACTCTCAAAGAACATAAACATGAATATCATAAAAAATTATTGACATATAATAAAATCCATTTGCTTAATGATGAAATACAGCAAATACATTATACTATGGTGAAAAGGAATTATGAGATCCTGAAAGATAATGAGTATGGTCATGGGGATATCTGTGATGCGAATACTATGGCTACTCTTCCTGTGAACTGGAAAAATGCAATGCAGAATATTGAGAAAATAACTAGCAATCTTGAAGAAGCTACTGAGAAGGATTATCAAACTATAAAAAATGATTATGCAAAAATGACTATTAAAGAAAAATTGAGAATGTATAGGCAAGGTAGAAGATGATGAGTGATAGGATTGTACAAATGCAATGTCCGTTCTGTGAACAAGAAATTGAAGTGCTTGTGATAATTGGACAAATAAAAAAGATTGTCTGTGATAAATGTGGGAGGAATATATTCTTTGATAAAAAAGGTGAAGTCTTCTTCTATGGACCGAAAAGGAAATATACAGATATTACAACTCCACGAAAACAACAATTAAAAATATATAATGATAATTATGCAAGAAGACATCCTGAGAGAATAAAAAAAATAAGAGAAAGAGTCTATGATAAGAGGAAAACTAAAAGCTTGATTGAGAAAATGACTCTGCCAAAGAATATTAGGGTTAAACATATGATACCATCTTTGAATTCTCTTGAGATAAGAAAAAAAAGAGAGAGAGCTCTTAAAAACTTTATACCTGATAAAAATATTACTTATGAAGAATTATATAAAAAAATAATGGAGGAATTATAAATGCAACCAATACAAGTTAAATATGAAAATGTTTTTATATTAGATTTAAATGAACCATTTACCCAAGGAGTAGAGTCTTTTTATATTAAAAACATAAAAGATATTCTTGATAAAAGATTCTATGCTAATGGCTATTGGGTAGGGTCGATTGAAGAGACGAGGATTGTTGAAGATAAGCTGTATGCAGACATAATCATAAATGATTACATATTGAATGATATGATTAAAAGAAAGACAGCTTACTTCAGGGTTGTACCGAGAATTGATAGTACGACAAGGAATAAAATAGAAATAGATGACAGGACAGAAGTCATTCTTGAAGATGCTGTTATATTCTTTATGTCTGCTGAATATTCAATCAAATATGATGCAACTCTTGTGTACAAAGAATCCAAAAAGGAGTGAAAGAAATGAAATTAAAAATGATTGCTGTGTGGATCAATGAGAAGCAATTTGCAGAACTGAAAAGGATTAATGAAGAGAAAAAAATTACAAATTATAAGCTTATTAAACAATACATTATTAAATACTTAGAAGAGAATAAAAAAGAGGTGAATGCTGATGTTCAATATATTGAAAACTCAATTGCTGGTGAAAGTCTATAACTTAAATGACCTGATTAAAGGTGATAATAAAAATGAAAATACTAATCTTGAGAACAATATTGTAGCAAGTTTGCAAAAAATAGATGAGTTTGATAAGATAAAAAGCTTCCATATTTGGAATGATAAACTCATAGTAATGATTCAAAAATAAATTAATTTAAATACTTAAAAGGTATTATATATATAATGGAGAAGATAAAAAATGAACAAAAAAACAAAAGTTGAAAAAGTTGTAATCTTAGCTGAAAGAAACAACGGCAAGTTTACTAAATCTGAGGTATTTACTTTAGATAAATTTGATGAATACTTACAACTTGTTGAAAAAAGTATTGCATGGAGATATCCAAATTTTAATTGGCTTGAGAAATTACTTGGAAAAGAAAAGAAGTTTATACAAAAATATCAATCTTGGAGAAAAATAAGAAATGATATGATTGTTGATATTATTGACCAACTTGAATTTACAATTATTAATGATAAGAAAGGTAAAAGGTTGATAAAATGACTCGAAAGTTTGAACAATACTTATCAAAGGACAAAGATGGGAAGTTTATTTATACAGTTCTTGAGGAGATTCATGAACCAGTTGAAACGATAAAAGAAGTAATCAAAACTCTGATGATAACAAAAACAACTCTAGAGACTTTTATTGAAAATAAAGCTCTAATAATAAAAAATAGACTTGAGAAGAAAGAAAGTGAGCTTAATAAAGACTTGGAAATCGCAACAAAGAATATTGAAAAATTTGATGAGATATTTGATAAAGAAATTGAAGAGTTTAAGAAGGAAAGAGAAAGCAGAAGACAAAGCATTAAAGATTTTATCGAGAACTTCACTAATGTCTATGAAATTAAAAGACAAGAAGTAAGAAATGATTTCAATGAAGAGTTCGATAGTAAAAAAAGGCAATTAGAATTAACTGAACAAAAATTGAAATTCTACGAAAAACATGCTGGGGTGATTGGTGATGAAATCTTTAAACAAATTCTTGAAGAACTTGAAACTGAAATTATTAATAATAAATAATAATCTCCACGAGAATAAAAAATTTATTAACTTAAAATATGTTACTTTGCCGATAATTAAAAACATCCTGAAAAAAATAATTATGATTATATTCTTGACAATTATATTCGGACTTGCATTAAGTCTTATTGGTATTGTTAAAGAATTTACGATTTTGACATTCTTTCAATCAATGGCTTTGTTATTAGTTATTGAAGAATTGCTTGAGAGATTAAAAGAATTTAAGAGTTGATGAAGAATGAAACTAAACAAATTATTTGAACAAACAAATGAGGAGATAAAAAATCTCAATAATATAGGTGCTGTTAGCTTCGGTCCTGGACAAACTGATAAGAATGAGGATAGAACTCCTACTTATCTGATGAACAAAGGCATAGAGATGTATGAAATAAATCCCATTGTACAATCTGGTATTGATACGATTGTAGAGTTCATATTCCCGAATAAAAAAATTAAAGTGAAATCCTCAGATCCAGAGTCTGATGCTTTTGTAGAGCTTTGGCATGAAAAAAGATCTCATCTGCATAATGACTTTAAACAATCAATTACTGTAGCATTGTGTGCTGGGAATACATTCTTCCAAAATGTGTTTAACGATATTGAAGAAAATAATGATTATGAATACTTATTAGAAAATTCTGTAGTCAAACCTCTTTCTAATAAAAATACACTTGTTAAAGTAAAAGAAAAAGAATTCAAGGAGAACTTCAAGGACTTTGAAAAACAACTTAAAATCAATAACTTCTTTATTTTCTCAGATCCTTCCAGAATCTATGTGAATCCTGATTCTCTTACAGGTGTAGATGCATTTGTTCTTGAACTCTCTCAAGGGACAAAAGCTTTTATGTTTAATGGGAAAAGGAGAATTGCATCAATACATAAAGTTAGATATATAAAGAATAATGCTTTTTTCTATAAATCTGTTTGGGGAATAATAATCTCAAAATGGGAATTACAGCATATTAAAATAGGTTATTCAAGAGATAATATTTATGGTAGAGGTATAATAGCCTCTGGAATTGATGCACATAATGTAATGATGGAGATTTTGTCGACTTGGGATACTATTTCTAAGACTAGACAAAAAGACCAAACGATAATTACTCCTACTGATAAGTTTGAAGGAGTTCTCCAACAAAATGTTCTTGATGACTTAGCTGATAAACTTGAAAGTAATAATGATAAAGCTTATACAATATTAGGCATTCCACTTAAACTTGCAGCACAGGATATCCAAGTCTCTGGGAAGTATGATTTAATGGAAGGGGTCTTTGATATTCTAAGAAGGATGTTAATGGTATCATTATTACCTAACCATTTAACTCCGTGGTCTGATTCTGCTACTACCCAAGGTGCTGAATCTTCTCTTCCTCCATTCAAACAAAGAATAAAATCCATGCAAAATACTTTTATCAATGCATTTAATGAGACACTATTAAAGGAATTAAAAAGAAGCTATCCAGATAAAGTCGCTCAAGATATGACATATGTGTTTGATACTCCGCAAATAATGGATGATGTGTATTATATTGATACTCTTACTAAGTTGACTGATACAGGATTAATTACAAAAGAGCAAATGAAAGAATACTTAGAGAAGATTGGGATTATTGATGAAGAAAAAAATACATCTCCCCCGAAGAAATCGATCATCACCCAATCGTCTTTAAGCATTGCTCCAAGCAATGCATTACCCCAGCTCGAAAGTTATGAAAAACCAATAACTGAATTTGATAAATTCAAAGATAAAATAAGAAGCATTGATGGAAAGACAACTAAAGACTGGGAACAAATCAATCATAGGGAAATAGAAGAAAGGATTATCCAATTAATCAAAACTCCAAATGAATATAGACTTTATGATGGATTGATACTTAAAAAAACTTGGATAATCCAAGAGCTTAAAGATATTGATGGACCTAAACAAATATATTTGAAATATATTGAAGACTTGAAGAAAGAGCTTGAGGACTTCTATGATGGAGAAACTGATGAAGATAAAGCTGTTGATGAAATAGAGAAGTTCATTAAAGATGAATATGATATTAGATTTAAAAAACTTCTTAAAACAATAGAAGACTCTGGGAATAAATTTGAAAATTATGATGGTGTTCATAAAGAGAAATTTTTGTCTCTGACTATCTTTCAAAAATTCAATGATATCTTTTCTGATTTTAATGCTAAAGTGAAGGCAAAAATTAATGAAATAATGAAAAGACTTGGTCTTGATGTAATAAAAGATAAAGAAGTTATTGGTGGTAACGAAGACTCTCCGGAAAAAAGAGATAAAAAGAAATTAATGCAAAAAAGGAATATATTGCTTGATAGCATGAAGGCACAAATTACAGATACTACTGATGGTATTCTCCAAGATATAAAAAGAGATGTCTCTACTGGTATTGTAGCTGGGAGAAGTACAAGTGCAATCAAAGCTGAACTTGAAAAGAAGTATAATTATAAGAATGGAATTGGGTGGAAAACTCAAAGGACTCTTAGGACTGAGACTAAAAACTCTATGATATTAATTAAATTAAAAAAATGGCAAGCGATGGGATTTACAAAGGTACAACATATTACTCATATATCTGATAAAAATGGAGAAAAAGATAGAAAGTTTAATAAGAAAATTTTTACTATTAAATATCTTTTAAATCATCCAGAAGACAAGATCCCACTTCACCCGAATTGTCTCTGCAATTATGTAGTTTATAGGTGATATGTATGAAATGTTTAGAATGCGGAAAGGAATTTAAGAGTATTACTCATGCTCATTTAAAACACCATAATCTAACTAGAGATGAATATTTACTAAAGTATAATTTACAAGGTAAAGATATTACAGCATTTCATCCTTGTCCTTGGAAAGGTAAGAATGCAAAGGATTTTTATAAAGATCCAAAAGCTTATGAAGAGAAGATAAATAAAAGCATTAGTAAATATATGCATCGTGCTTATAAAGAAGGTTTGAGAGATAAATTTGAAATAACTAAGAAAGCTAATGAGAAATGTAGAGAACTTGTTAAAAATAATAAGTTTGTTTTGCAAAAAGAAAATAGAAATTTTGAACCTTGGTTTGATGATAAAACTTCTGATTTATATAAGAGGACTTGTAAAAAAATTTCTAACTCTGAATATCATAAAAATGGTACTTGGGTAAAACAAATGGATAAATATCCACTTTTAGTAAATCCAATGGCATTATTAGGAAAAAAAACAAGAAATTCATATCCTCAACAAAAATTATTTGAAATTATTAAAAAATATTTTAAAAAAACTACAAATAAATATTATATAAAAAATAAAATAACTAATAAACATTTCAAATATCCTGATATTTATATTCCTGAGTTGAATATCTGTGTCGAATATGATGGTTTGAAATGGCATAATGATATAAATAGAGACTTAGAGAGAGATAAAATATTTATTAAGCAAGGTTATAAGATGCTTCATTATAGAGGTAGTTTTCCTGATGAATATGATGTAGTAAATGATATTATATCATTAAAAGAATCTTCAATAAATGCAATCTATAAAGAAAAAGATAAAACAATATTGATAGGAGAGTGATTGTAATTGTGTGGTTATTATGAAAAGTTAAATAATACTTTTCAAACTTTAGAGGATTATTGCTCGGTCTGGAGGACTAGGGCTGAAATCCAAAAAAAGTTTAATCTCACAAGCTCTGAACTTGCTAATCTGATGAAGAACATTGACAAAAGACGAATTCTCATAAAACAAAATGTCCAAGGTACAACAACAAACAAATACATCTATCTCTGTAAAAAAGTATACTATCAAATTATTTTTAATAAAAAATAAATTTATTTAAATACTTGAAAGGTTATTATATATTTAATAAGGATAAATATTGAGAACTTATGATACCCCAAGGCATTTATAATTTCATTAAGAGAGAATTAAAAATTACTAATATCGTTACTATAGGTATATTAGCATTTTTGATTTATAAAATTGTTAAAAACTATATGCATAAAGAGAGCATAACTGATTCTGATTTTAAGGAGTTCATGGAAGGAGCTGATAGACTGTTCTCTTATGATGAACTTAAAAAAGCAACTAATGGTGATTGTAAGGAAATTGCGTATTTTTTACAATCAAGAGGTGTAGGGAAAGCTGTAGAAATTAGTAATTTTTTATCACAGAATCTCTCCAATCATGCTTTCTCTCGTGATTCACATTGGATTGTGGTTTCAGGAAACATGATTTACGATCCTGTATTTAATAATGAATTCTTTAAAAAACAAAGTTATAAGTTTACTAAAGAAGAATATCTAAAATTAATAAAACAATATATGAACAAAAATAATATACATTTTGAGGGATGATTAAAATGCCAGAAGGTATTGATAATGAAAAACTTTGGGAGAAAGCTAAAGAGCTTTATAAAAAAAATTATAAAAGAGAACCTGATAATGAGAGAGACTTCTCTTATGTAATGAGTATATATTTAAAGCTTGGAGGAAAGACTTCTAAAGAATTTATACAAATGGTTGAAAAATTAATAAAAGGTGAAAGAATGAATTTAACAGAAAAAATCAATAAATTAAAACAAAAAGTTTTTTTGAAAGAATCACATATGCAAGTAGGTGATGTTTCTGAATTAAATGGTGTTAAAGTTAAAGTTACTAAAGTTCTTGATAATGGTTATGAAGTTGAAGAAATAATAGAGGAATCTTTTAAGGAACTTTCCTCAAATGTCTCTTATTGGATATCTGATGAATATGAATTTAAAGGGAAAAAAGGAGA
>RZYO01000219.1 GCA_009930325.1 Spirochaetia bacterium
TGGTGTTTTCTTCTTTTCTTTTTCATAGATTCTCCTCTAGCTGTAAACTAGAGGAGGTGCAGTTAACTTCTAAGTGTCAACTTAAATGAGGGCATATCATTGAGAACTATTTTTAAAATATTTATTAAATAGTTCTCTTTTTTAATAATATTAAAAAGATTTATTTTTCAAACTTTACTATTTCTTTGTCAAATTATAGAATATTTTATATGAGTGAAAATAAAAAAACAAATGCTATGAGAATATTAGAAAAAGAAAATATTCCCTATAACATAAAAACATATGAAGTTGATGAAAATAATTTGGATGCAATTCATGTTGCAAAAAATGCTAACATAAATATAGACTTAGTTTATAAAACAATTGTAATGATTAATGAAAAAAAAGAAGTTTTTGTTTTTTGTTTACCTGCTGAATTTGATGTTAGTCTGAAGAAAGCAAAAAAAATAACAAATTCTAATAAAATTGAATTATTAAAACTTTCTGATTTAAAAAATATTACTGGATATATAAGAGGTGGATGCTCACCTATTGGTATGAAAAAGCAGTACACGACATATTTATCTGATATTGCACAATTAGAAGACTCTATTTATATAAGTGCGGGAATTAGAGGTATGCAATTAATATTAAATCCTAATGACTTAATTAAGTGTATTTCTGCTACTTATGAGGATTTTATATAAAAAAATCACCAATTGTATTTATATCTAAAATATAATAATTGGTGATTTATTACAGAATAATTATTTATTTAACTAAAGCAATAGCTTCAATTTCAACTAATACATCTTTTGGTAGTTTAGCAACTTGAACAGCTGAACGAGCTGGTTTAATTCCTTTATCAAAGAATTTTGCATATACTTCATTCATTGCGGCAAAATCATCCATATTTTTTAAAAATACAGTAGTTTTAATTACATGCTCCATATCACTTCCACCAGCTTCAATAACTGCTTTTACATTAGATAGTGATTGTGTTGTTTGTTCTGTAATACCACCAACAATTTCCCCTGTTTTAGGATCTGCAGGAATCTGTCCTGAAGAATATACAAAAGGAGAAGCTAAAATTCCTTGGCTATATGGGCCAATTGCTGCAGGAGCTCCACTAGTTTTAATTTCTGTTTTATTAAGTTTATCCATAATAATCTCCTATTTTTTTTAATAATTATAACTTTTTTTTAAAAATTTTTATGTTTACATTATATATGATAATATATCCTTAGGACTAGTAGCTATAGCAACCATTGGAGAAGTAATTTCTGTTTTTTCATCAAATTCAAAGCCATAACTTACTGCAAGGAAATCAATATTTGCTTTTTTTGCAGCTAATTTATCATGATTGGTATCTCCAACTAATATAGCATCCTCTTTATCTATGTTAAAATGGACTAATATTTCCTCAAGTATTTGAGCCTTATATTTTGTCCCCTCAATATTTGTACCATCAATATATTCGAAATATTTTGCTAAACCTAAATTTTTTAACATGCTAAAGACAATCTCTCTATACTTCATTGTTGCAATTGCCAAATGATAGCCTTCGGATTTCAAAGATTTTAATACCATTTCTATACCATCAAAAACAGAAACTTCATATTGTCCTTTCTCAAAATATCTATCTCTATATATATCACAAGCTTTATCTAATAATTCATCAGCCATATTAAAAGTCAATTTAAAACAATCTTTTAAAGGTGGTCCAATAAATTTATTTAATTGTTTTATATCTGTTTCTTCTTTCATTCCTAACTGTTTAACACTCCAATTAGCCGTACTATAAATTCCGGGAGATGAATCTACTAAAGTTCCATCAAAATCAAAAATTATTAATTTATATTTTCTCATTTTTCCTCATTTTCTATTTTATCAATATTTCTTCAAATTTTTTTTGTAGTAAACCATTGCTTGCTAATAAATTAAATCTATCGTCTTCACTTTTAGTATTAAGATTTAAAATATTAACACTTCCACCTGCTTCAGTACAAATAATCATACCTGCAGCAAAATCATAATATCCTAATTCCAATTCATAATATGAATCAATATATCCTGAAGCAATATAGGATAATTCAAGAGCACAAGAACCATAAGATCTCATATCACTTGTTGCTTTTCCGATTGCAACATACTCTTTCATATAATTATCATATAATTCTTTATGACGATGTGGTGGAACGCATACGTTTATTGAGAAATCTAAGCTATCAGTTTTTGATACATAAATTTTCTCTCCATCTTTATATGAACCAATATCTTTTCCTGCATAAAAAAGTTCATTTAAAGCAGGAGAATAAACTACCCCTAAAACAGGCTCTAATGGAGAAATTTCATAAGCTATACTAACTGCCCAATGAGGTAAATTTCTAAAATAGTTTGTTGTACCATCAATTGGGTCAACAATCCATCTTCCATTACCTTTTATTTCACCACTTTCCTCACCATAAAAACCATCTTCAGGAAAACTTGAATGTAATTCATTATAAATTAGAGTTTCAGTTTCTTTATCTGCTGAAGTTACAAAATCATTTAAGGCTTTTTTTGAAATATCAAAATCATTATTGATTCTTTTTCTTAATGCAAAATCTCCAGCTTTCTTTGCAACTTCTTTTGCTCTTTCTAACCTTATTTTAATATAATTATCCATGTTATCCTTTTTTCAATTTATTTCCAGTAGAAACGACAAATTTCCAATCAGCTGGAGCAAAACTATCTTTACTTATCTCAATTTGTTCAACATTTATTAAATTATCATTCTTATCATATTTTAATATAATTGAATTCCAAATTTCCTTATTTTGAGAACACATAACAGCACCCAAATTTGTTCTCCTTTCCCACAGTTTTAACTTATCATTATGATTTGTAGCTAAAACTAAAGTTAGATTATAACCCGGGATAGTAAACATTTTTTCTTTATTATCAAGCTTTTGTTTTTCTAAAGCTTTTTCAATTAAATAATTTATTCCTTGTAATAATTCAGTATCATTATCCTTGCAAATATCAAGGAAAAGACTATCTTGTTCATAAATTAAATTTACTATTTCATAAATCCTTTTTGGCCATATTTCTTCAATTGAAAGTATTTCAGTCTCAAATATTCTTTTTTCTTCAATGGCTTTATATTCTTTTAAATCTGTTTTAATTATTTCTTCTTTAATTTCATTTTCAACTATTTCATTTTCAACTATTTCATTTTCAACTATTTCATTTTCAACTATTTCATTTTCAACTATTTCATTTTCAACTATTTCATTT
>RZYO01000220.1 GCA_009930325.1 Spirochaetia bacterium
TGAATCTCTTCTGCACAAAATTTACATTTTTTCATATAATTTACTACCTAATACTCTTAATAGAAATCAGCTTACCTCTCAAAAAGAAATCATCAGAAAGATCTCTATAGATTAAATCTTCATCAATATTATTTTCAAACATACCTCTTTTTACTGAATTTATTTCAGCAATAATAACCATATCCCCAAAAAAAGATATTTCTTCTTTGGAAGCAATCTCACGAATACTTTTCTCTTGATCACTATTTATTTCTAGTTTTCCAATGAAATTCCACCCATATAGCATCAAGTAAACTATTCCATTTTCCTGGTAAATATCATGGATGGAGCCCTCTAATAAATAATTTTTATTGTTCTGCACATCTTTCGAATAAGAAAACTCGTGTTGATTAAAGATAACTGCATTATATTCACTTGCGATTTCATTCATTTTATTATTCTCTTCTATTTTTTCTCTTTCTTGTTCTAATTTTTGTTCCGCCTCTTGATCCCGTTGCTTAATGCTTGGGACAATTAGAACAAAATAAATAAATAATCCAATAGCAATCCATATAATTATTGCTTTGTAATTCTCTTTGACATATTCAATAACTTTCATAGCTTAGTCTTTAAAATCTAAATAATCTTAACTACCTTATCTTATATAGTAAGATTTACTTCCCATAATTTATTTATTTACACTCATTTTATAAATAGCTATTACTATACCTAAAACTAAAAATACTATCACTAATATAATGTCATCTTTTGTTATTTTTATACAATTATTTCATAAATCCTTTTACACATAAATCTATTGCGTCTATTGCTTCTCCTCCTGTAATAAATCTTTTTTTATAATTGTCCATTAGACGAACCTTTTCATCCATTATCTGAAAACACTCTAACTCTCTTTCTCGTTGCTCTTGTGGTTGAAACACAAGGTAGTCTGCAAGAACTATTAAGAATAAAATACCCAATCCAACTATTGCCCATTTAAATATATTATTCATATACTTTTGTAGTATTTTTACTTATTTTTTTATAATTAGCGTGAAATGTAACTATAATCAATAATTTATTATCGTAATAAGCCTTCTATTATACCAGTTTATTTACCATACATTTCATAACAATATTCTCTATCTATTTGCTCTCTTTCTTGTATCAGGTCGAAAGTACCTTTAGATAATGAGTTATCGCTTGAAAATTTTTCCATCGATATCAATCTCTCCTGCATCGCTTTATTTATACAATTTTCTAAGTTATTCCTTCTCTCTGATTCTTGTTTCGTTTCCATAAGATACCAAAGAAAGACACTCCCTATACACAAAATGCTTACAATAATGATGGCTATTGGCGTTGTTATGGATAAGTTTCTTTGTTTTTTAGGAGAAGAATTTTTTGTTACTAATGGTTCTTTCGCGTCCTCTTCTTTTTTTTCTTTTCTTTCCCTTATAAAAACAACAATACCAATTCCAACAATAATAAACCATGTTAATTCAGCAACAGTGCTAATTGATTGAGTAATTAAACTATTGGGAAAAATATATCTAATTAATTTTACAATGAGAAAGAAAGCTATACCTCCGATAATTAAATACTTTCCACTGATTTTATAATTCATATTCATTATTTTTAATTGCTATTATTTACATAGTAGAAACAAGGAAACGGAGTCAATTATTTTTTCTTCTTTTTCTTTTAGATATTTTCTTTTTTTATCAAGACCGCGACTTGCAAATCTCTCAATTAGACTACTAAAAGCTAAAATATCTTCAGTAGGAATGTTTGATTTTTTTGCTCTATCAAGACAAATTTTTGCTCTATTAATATCATTATTTGTTGCATATGTTGCAGTCTCTTGAAGCCATTTTTTGCCACTCCGCCAATCAATAAAATCTAGATTATCTTCTATAATACTAGGATTCTCGTTTTTATATTTTTTTAGCGCTTCAGAAAAATTAATTAATTCCTCTTTCCTAAGTTCATTAGAATCTTTTGGTAAATTAATCTCAATGTCAATAAAAAAATCAAGATAAATCATGGACTCATCTGCCACCTGAATCAATTCTCTAAAAATTTTATTTCGTCTAGCAGGATTAGCATTATAGGCATCAATAAGATAAAAACTTGCTTTCAATATAAGTTTTTTCGGGACAGGTAATACACTTTCTAATTTATAGATAATGGGACTTTCTTTCATTTGTGCTTCTAATGTTTTTCCCCATTCACTAATGATTATCCGTGCATATGCTATGTGTTTTTCTTCATTGAGACTCCATTTATTTGGATATATAATGTCATTTTCTGATAAAGCCATTAAATATCGATCCATCTTGTTTTGTTCTCCTGAACGAGAAAAGATACCTTTATATTCCTCTTTAATAGCATTCAACCATAGAATTCTCGCATTTATTTTCTGTCTTCGTTTCCAGTTTCCTGAAAATCTTTCTCGATCTAAGTCATCCAAAAAAAATTTTCTCATACGAAAAAAGGGTGCTTTTTCTTTCTTTATCAGTTGCATTCTTTGGTTTATAAAAAAGCCAAGAACAGTAATTACTCCAATGCTTATCCAAATCATATTTTTAAATCTTCATAAAAGCCATATTTTTCATCCTATATCTCTTTTTTTTATTTACAAATTCTTTTATCAAACAAACATTTTTATTTATTTTTCATATCAAGAGTTATTAAATTAGCATATCTATCTTCTAAATATTTACGAAAAAGGGCATTCCCCCTAATAATATTATAAATTACTTTTTCTAAATCTTTATTTTCATCAACATCTAGTTTATTAAAAACTAGCTTGGTATATCTCCATGTATAAGGAAATGTTTGGCATGTAATCATTTTCTCAAATCTACTTTCTTTTTCACCTAAACTTGGGATCAATGCAGTGAAAGTGTTTCCTAATAATGCCAAGGGAACACCTATAAAAGCGACAGGTATTCTTAAAATAGGAAATTTATCATATATATATGATAAACCAATAAGCGGAGCATAAAAAAACACCGTCCATATAAAACTAAAAGATAACAACAAAATTAAATCGACTATTGGAATACTCATAAGTATCCCTAAAATAAAAGGCGTAATCAACTGAATTGGCATCACAATAAAAGATGTTACGATAATAAAAAAAACAAGAATTTTATTTACAGTCATATACAGGATTTTAAATTATATTATTGCGTTTCATGCTCATTACTTAAGTTTCTCTATCATTTCTTTTGAGATTTACCAATAAAAACTCCGAAGAAAACCACTATCAG
>RZYO01000221.1 GCA_009930325.1 Spirochaetia bacterium
CTTTGAATCTAACATTAAATACTCCCAAGTAAAATGATGTTACCATAAAAACAAAAAATATGAAAATAAACTTCATCACCAATCTTCACGAATATTTCATTAATAATATTTGTTTATTGTTTTTATAGCTTGATCAATATCATTATTATTTGTGAAATCTTTTGTATATAGACAAGTTACAGGAGCCTTAGAAGCTTTATTAAAAATCATATCATGCCCAACACAAAGACCAATAGAAATATTTAAATCAGTTTTTTTATCATTAAGGAATTTTGCCTGTCCTGCAGGATTGCATAAAACTCTTAAATTATTTTCGTTAAACAATTCTTTTTTACTTAGTCTACCGTATTTGCAATCAACAGTGAAAACTTCAAAATCTTTAGATAAATATCTTTTGATAATCTCAGTTTCTCTTGAAAATGTGATGCAATTAGCAATTCCTATTTTCAAATAATTTGCTTCAATTGCAAAAGCTCTTATTTGTTCAATTCTATTTAAACTCATATCAGAGGTTGCATCTGCAACTTTCATTATTTTTAGGAACTCATTATTATATAAATCTTTCATATTTAGCCCTTATTTTATGTTTTTATAAAGAGATTATAGTTTTAAATAAACTTTGCTACAATATGAAAATAGTAATAACTACAAGAGCATTATTTTATAATTCAATTTTAAATGATAATTAGGTCTTAAAATATTCTATTTTTTTTATAAATTATATATAATCAAGTTCATTATGGAAAAATCAATTATTAGTGTATTAGGAAAAGACAAGGTTGGAATAATTGCTAGAATATGTACATATTTAGCACAAAATAATGTAAATATTTTAGATATCTCCCAAACAATTGTTGGTGGTTTGTTTCAAATGATGATGATTTGTGATACTGAAAAGTGTAGCAAAGATTTTCATTTAGTAGCTGAAGAACTTCATAGTATTGGTGATGAGTTAGGTATTCAAATAAAACTTCAAAAAAAAGAAATTTTTGAAAAGATGCAACGCATCTAGGAGGAAAGAATGCCAAGTTTAAAAGAAGTTGTCGATACTAATAAAATGTTTGAGAAAGACAATCTTGATGTAAGAACTATTACAATGGGAATTAGTCTTTTAAGTTGTATTGATAGTAATTTAGAAGTATTAAAGAAAAATATTTATGACAAAATTACTACTACTGCAAAAAATTTAGTTAAAGTTGGAAAAGAAATTGAAAGTGATTATGCAATCCCAATTGTAAATAAGAGAATTTCAATTACCCCTTTAGCTTTTATTGGAGCTTCAGCTTGTAAAACAAAAGAAGATTATGTTGAGCTTGCAATAGTTCTTGATAAAGCAGCAAAAGATGTAGGAGTAAATTTTATTGGTGGTTTTTCAGCAATTCCTGCCAAAGGGATGACTGAAAGTGAAGAATTGTTAATTCGCTCTATTCCACAGGCCATGGCAAATACTGATTGTTTATGTGCTTCAGTTAATGTAGGTTCAACAAAAACTGGTATTAACATGGATGCTGTTAAATTGATGGGAGAAATAGTAAAAGAAACTGCAATTGCAACTAAAGATAGAGATAGTATTGGTTGCTCAAAGCTTGTTGTATTATGTAATGCTCCAGATGATAATCCATTTATGGCAGGTGCATTTCATGGTGTTACAGAAACAGATAATGTGATTAATGTTGGAGTAAGTGGACCTGGTGTAATTAATGAAGCCATTCAAAGTGTAAAAGGAAAAGATTTTACTGCATTATGCGAAATAATTAAACAAACTTCTTTTAAAGTAACAAGACTTGGACAGTTAGTTGCACAAGAGGCAAGTAAAAGATTAAATATTCCATTTGGAATTTTAGATTTATCTTTAGCTCCTACACCAGCTATTGGAGATTCCATTGCAGAAATATTAGAAAGCATGGGTCTTGAAGAAGTTGGATGTCCTGGAACAACTGCTGCTTTAGCTCTTTTAAATGACCAAGTAAAAAAAGGTGGTATAATGGCATCTTCTTCAGTTGGTGGTTTATCAGGGGCTTTTATTCCTGTAAGTGAAGATCAAAATATGATAAATGCTGCAGCAAGTGGTGGTTTATGTATTGAAAAATTAGAAGCAATGACTTGTGTATGTTCAGTTGGTTTAGATATGATTGCTATTCCTGGAGATACTACAGCAACCACAATATCTGGAATTATCGCAGATGAAGCTGCAATTGGAATGATAAATGCTAAAACAACTGCAGTGAGAATAATCCCTGTAATTGGAAAAACTTTAGGAGATTCAGCTGAATTTGGTGGATTATTAGGATTTGCTCCAATTATGAAAGTAAATACTAAATCGTGTGCTGAGTTTATTAATAGAGGTGGAAGAATTCCTGCTCCTATTCATAGTTTTAAAAATTAGTATTACTTAGAAACAACCTTATTAAAGGTTGTTTTTTGTTGTATAATTTTCTATAGATTGTATGTAAAAATGAAGTATTATAAAATTATAATAAAGAGGAACCCATAATGGAAAAAATTAAAGCTTTAATATTAATAAAATTAACTGAAGTTGAAAAAAATATATTTTCTCAATTTGAAGATAAAATTGATTTTACTTTTAAGAATATGGATGAAGTCAAAATAACAAGAGAAGATATAAGTGAAGCAGAAATCATAATTGGATATCCTCCTAAAAAATACTTCGATACAGCAATTAATTTAAAATGGCTTCAAATGATTTCTTCAGGGGTTGATAAATATATGAAAGATGGAATAGTTCCAAAGCAAACTATTGTAACAAATGCAAAAGGCTCTTATGGTGAATCTCAATCTGAATTTATGTTTGCAATGCTTCTTTCTCTTATGAAGAAATTACACAAATATAGAGATAATCAATTACAATCAAGATGGAAGGATGAAGGAAATGTAATGATGCTAAAAGGATCTACTGCTCTTGTTATAGGGCTAGGCGACATTGGCAGTAATTTTTCTAGAATTCTTCAATCTTTTGGTGTGTATGTAATAGGGGTTAGACGAGATACTTCAAAGATATGTAAATATGTTGATGAAATGCATTCTTTTAAAGATTTAGATTCACTTGTCCCTAAAGCCGATATTATTGCAATGGTTATTCCATCTACACCAGAAACAAAAAATCTAATGAATGCACAAAGGATTTGGTTGATTGAAAAACTAAATGCCACAAAATTCCGTTTGGAAAAGTAACTGCAACACTTTTTACAAAAATTTTGATTTGCAAAACTTTTTTTGTTTGA
>RZYO01000075.1 GCA_009930325.1 Spirochaetia bacterium
AAATTTAAACTATATTTAAATAATAAGTAATTAGCACTTAAAAAAGGCTATGATACAGTATTAGTGTTTGTTTCGATAAATTTGATGCGTAAGTCCTAATAAAATAAACAATATTGAGTAAAAAAAAGTTGCTATATACCTAATTATATAATAGACTGATAATCCACCTAAAAAAAATGAGGTATAAAAAAATTAATAAAAATATGATGAAAAAACAAATTGGTACAACTTTAGCAATTTTTTTGTTAATATATCTTGTTGCGCAAATAGCACCTGATTTTACCAATAAGTATAAAAAAGATGCACTTTTTAACCAAGAATTTGTTCTTGGCACAGTTACCAAAGTCATAGAAAATAATACAGAGGAAGATCCTTTTGTCTCCAATAGATTTAGAGGGAATCAAAAATTTACTGTATTAATTGAGGAAGGTAGTCAAAAAGGCCAAATATTTACAATAAATCATACTTTAAGTTCAGTTAGAAGTGCATATGCTTATGAAGGATTAAAAGCTATTTTTACAGTCAGAACTGATTCTAAAGGAAATATAGTAGTTTGGTTATATAATTATCGAAGAGAATATGGTGTCTATTTTTTAATATTTTTGCTTGTATTTATTGTTTTATTAATTGGGAAAAAGGAAGGGTTAAATAGTCTTTTAGCCCTTATTTTTACAGCAACAGTTTTATTTTATGTTGTTGTACCAGGTATGTGGACTCCTCATCCAGTTTTAATAGCAATAATTAGTTCAATAATAATTTGTTTAGTTAGCTATTTATTGATTGCAGGGATGAGTAAGAAAGCATTGATTGCTTCCTTAGGAACTTTATTTGGAATAACTTTAGCAGGATTATTAAGTTATATTATGGGCTTAGTACTAAATTTATCTGGTGTTGATATGGAAAAAGGTGAAGCTCTTCTATATTTAGCTCAAGATAGAGGTTTTAAATTAAAAAATTTATTGTTTGTTTCTATATTATTCTCTTCTTTAGGGGCGACAATGGATATTGCAATTTCAATTGCAAGTAGTAGTGAACAGTTACTTATAGTTAATCCACAGATTGAAAAGAGGGCTCTGTTTTCTTCTCTTTTAGCTGTTGGAAAAGATATTATTGGGACAATGACTAATACTTTGGTTTTAGCTTTTTGTGGAGCATCTTTGCCTTTGGCAATGATGATATGGGGATATGATATGAGCTATAAGCAATTTATAAACATTCCAATTATTGTAATTAATATTTTACAAGCTTTATGTGGCTCAATAGGAATGGTTTCAAGTGTGTTATTTACAGCGATATGTGCAATATTGCTGAATTTTAGGAGGAAAAAATGAAAAAATCAAAATTTAGATTTGGTTTATTGTTAATCCTTTCGTTGTCTCTATTATTTAGTTGTACAACGAAAAACCCTGTTTCAACTCAACAAGTTGCTACAGTTCAAACATTTAACTATGATCGTCAAGGTGAAGTAGTTAAAGGTCAAGCTACCGAAAAAGATGAAATTACAATAGCTGTTGCTGCTACAAGTGATGTTCATGGTCGTATCTATCCTTATGAATATGCTATTGATTCAAAAGATGACGATGCAGGTTTTTCTATGACTTATCCTTTCATTCAAGATTTAAGAAAAGATTTTCCTAATGCTCTTGTAATTGATGTTGGTGATACAGTTCAAGATAATAGTGCAGAATTATTTAATGATATGGATATTCATCCAATGGTAGAATGTATGAATATGATGGGCTATGATGTATGGGTTCCAGGTAATCATGAGTTTAATTTTGGCTTATCTTTTCTAGAGAGAAATTTTGAAGCATTTGATGGTCGTGTAGTATGTGCAAATATTAAATATGTTGCTGATGAAAGTGATTATTTACTACCTTATCAAATATACAATATTGAAGGTGTTAAAGTTGCTGTTATTGGTGGGGTTGCTCCTCATGTTCCTCAATGGGAAGCTTCTGCTCCAGAGCATTTTCAAGGATTAGATTTTACTTCTCCTTTAGAAGCAACAAAAAAAACTGTTGCAGCTATTGGTGATAAAGCTGATGTAATTATCGCAGCAATGCATATGTCCAGAAATGGTCAATATGAAGAAGAAAATATAAGTGGTGTTTTTCAATTAGCACAAGAAGTTCCAGAACTAGATTTAATAATTGCAGGTCATGAACATGCAACATATTGTGAAAAAGTTAATGATACATATGTAATGGAACCAGGTTGTTATGGAAATAAAATATCTATTAGTAAAATTAATTTGAAAAAAGTTAATGGAAAATGGTCAATTGTTAGTGTAGATGCTGAAAACTTAGTTACAAAAGGAGAAGAACCTTCACAAGAAGTACTTGATGAATTTACTTGGGTACATCAAAAGAGTATTGATAATGCAAATACTGTAATTGGTGAAATTTCATCTGATTTCTTACCAGATGGTGTTGATTATATTACTGGTCAAGATGAAGTAACAACTATGCCAAGAACTCAAATAGTTGATACTCCAGTTATTGATTTGATTAATACTGTTCAAATGAAATATGCTAATGCAGATGTTTCTTCAGCTGCTCTATTTAATTTTGGATCAACATTAAAGCAAGGTGATTTCAAAAAGAAAGATGTAGCTTTTATTTATAAATATAATAATACATTAATGGGTGTAAATATAACTGGAAAGAATTTATTGGCATATATGGAATGGAGCGTAAGTTATTACAATACTTATAAAGATGGTGATGTTACAATTTCATTTAATCCTAATGTAAGAGGTTATAATTATGATATGTTTGCAGGTGTTGATTATACTGTTGATATAAGTAAAGAAGTTGGAAGTAGAATAGTTGATGCTACAATTAATGGTGCTCCAATTGATCCTAATAAAGTATATAAATTAGCTTTAAATAATTATAGATATGGTACATTGATGTCTAATGGTTGGGTAACCGAGAATGATGTTTATTATGATAGTTATAATGAAGATCAGTTAAATGCAGAAGTTAGAGCTTTAATAGCTAAGTATGTAACTGAGGAACTTAATGGGAAATTATCACCAGAATGTGATAATAACTGGAAGTTAATAGGAATGGGAGATTCTTTTAATAAAGCAGATGTTATTGCAAAAATTAAGAGTGGAGAGATTAAAATTCCATCATCTGAAGATGGAAGAACAATGAATGTTAAAGCTGTTAACATTTATTCTTTATAAGAATAATTAAAAAATATGGGAGATTCTTTTGAATCTCCCATTATTATTTTATTATTAAATATTAGTTTTCTAAAGCCATTATTTTAGCAACTCTTCTTTCATGTCTGTCGCCAGCAAATTTATCTTCGATAAATGCATCAAGCATATCTAATGGGTTTTCAGGGTAATCTATTCTTCCTCCAAAAGCTATAAAGTTAACATTGTTATGTTCTTTAGCCATTTTAGAAGCAAAAATATTTTGTGGTAATGCACATCTGATACCATTAATTTTATTTGCACTAATTGAAATTCCAATTCCTGTTCCACAGCATAAAATACCAAAGTCGTAGTTACCTTTTAAATATTCTTTGCAAGCTAATTCTGCCATATCAGGATAATCAACAGATACTTCTTCTTTAACACCTAAATGATTTACAACGTGTCCATTTTTTTCAAGATGCTCTCTTATTTTATTTGATAATTCGACGGCACCATGATCATTTGCTAATACAATATTCATTTTCTTTCTCCTAGAAACAATATAGCAAACGAGAAATCTTTTGTGAATATGAATAATCTTTAATATATAAAATGTATGAAAAATAATTATTTAAAAACTTGTTCTTTTAATGGTATTGATTTTAGAGCCCCTGGCTTTGAAACTGTTATTGAAGCTGCTTTCGTAGCATAAAAAAGAGCTTCACTTGTTGTATATCCTTTTATCAATGAAGCAATAAAATATCCCATGAATGTATCTCCAGCAGCAGTTGTATCAATAACTGGAGCATCAATTATCTCTTGATGTATTTTGTTTTTATCAAAAGAGAAATAAGCCCCTTTTTTCCCAATAGTCATAATTATTTTTGAGGAAGGAAATTTTTTACTTAATGATTGTAAAATTGAATCATAATTTTCAACATTTGTTTCTTCAGCAATTTGTGCGGCTTCAACTTCATTTACAAAGAAGTATGATATTTTTTCAAGAGGTAAATTTAATATATCTTTTGTAAAAGGGGAAGGATTAAAGCAAATTGTTAATTCTTTTTCATATGCTTTATTTATTAAATATTCAATGTTGTTTATTTCATTTTGAAGAATTAAATAATCTCCTTTTGAAAAATTGTTTAAGGTGTTATTTATTTCATCTTTTGTGTTTTCAAAATTTGCACCGGCATTTAATATAATAGAATTTTGGCCATTTTTAGCTACTTGAATTAACGCTTGTCCTGTTGTTAAAGAATTTCGATGAACAAATTGGGTATTTACATTACACTCTTTTAGTAAATCTAATATGAATATTCCATCAGGACCAATTTTTCCAGCCATATAAACATTGCATCCAGCTTTTGCAAGAGCGCCTGCTTGATTAGTCCCTTTTCCTCCAGCATTTATTTTATAATCATAAGAGGCAATGGTTTCTCCTGGTTGTACTATATGGTCAAGCAAAAAAGTTTTATCTATGTTTAATGATCCGTAATCTAATATTTTATTCATTTCCTATTCCTAATTTGATATTATTTGCACGAAGATTTTTTTCTTTGTGCAAATAATATATATTAAACAAATTTTTTTATTCTAACGATAGATAGAAAGCTTTCATTAATAAAGCTGCTACTAAAGCTCCCGGATCCAAAAGTTTTCTTGATTCTTCACCTCTTGTTGCAGCTCTTCCATGTACTGCAAGCATACCTTCTGTTGCATAATATCCCTCTAATGCAGCTTTAGAGGCAATTTCAGCACTTTCTTTTAGTGATAGTGTTATTGTATTTTTTAAACTTTCAACAGCAGGTGCTAATCCATCGACAAATGTTTTTTCTCCAATTTTTGCTTTGCCTCTATTCATCACTCCATTTAGATACTCTTCAAAAATTGTTACTACATCTTCTCTTGATAATTCTGTTTTCCCTTTTAAAATCTTTCCAGCTTGCATTAGTCCACTAGCCATAAGTGTTCCCATTGTTGAGGGAACTTTAATGCTCATAGCTTTTCCGGCAAAATATAAAGCTTTACCACAATCTGTTTCATCAGAATCCTTAAGGCTATTAGCTGCAGCCTCAAAGCCGTCACTCATTGTAAGCCCTAAATCACCATCACCAACTTTACTATCTTCTTCAATTAAATGCATTTTCTCTTCAGTCATAATTGCTGAAGTTGAATTTAAGAAGTTTTTTATTAAATTAACATCCATGTCATTATTACCTATAATTGAACAAAAAAAGGTGTTTGAGCAGGAGCATCTAGATACTTTTTGAGCTCATCATCTAATTTCATCATACTTATTGAAACACCAGCCATTTCAATAGCAGTGGCATATTCTCCAACATAATATCTGTGAACTTTTATTTGTTCTCTTTTTAATATTTCATCAATTTTTCTAACAATAATATATTGTTCATCTAATGGTGTTGCACCAAGGCCATTAACCATTACAGCTACTTCATCATTAGCTTTGAATGGTATATCACCAATTATTTTTGCTACCATTTCTTCTGCAACTTGATCTGCTGGTTCAACTTTGCCTCTTCTTATTCCTGTCTCTCCATGAATACCCATTCCAATTTCCATTTCATCTTCAGCAATAGAGAATCCTGGTTTTCCTACTCTAGGAACAATACAAGGAGTTAAAGCAACCCCCATTGTTCTAACATTTGCACATGCTTTTTCAGCAATTCTTTTTACTTCATCTAAATCGAGCATTGCATCTGCTGCAGCTCCAGCACATTTATATACAAATACTATTCCTGCTACACCACGTCTAGTATTTTTTGCTCCTGGTGCAGCTGGACCAGCGGAAGCAACATCATCTCCAGCTACAACTGATTCAACTCTTATATCTTCTTCAAAATCAGCTTGTTCTGCAGCCATATCAAAATTGAAAATATCTCCATTGTAGTTTCCATAAATATATAATACTCCAGCACCACTATCTATATATTTTGTACAAGCAAGCATTTGATCTGGAGAAGGACTTTGGAATACATCACCTACAGAACATGCATCTAGCATTCCTTTTCCAACATAGCCTAAAAATAAAGGTAAATGACCTGACCCCCCACCGGTTGCAATTCCTACTTTGCCTTCTTTTTTATTAGCGGTTACAAGGCAGTGAACATCATCTCCTGTGTAAGTAATTAAATCTGGATGAGCTATATATAAGCCCTCAAGCATTTCCTTTACATAGTTTTCTGGTTTGTTAATTAATTTTTTCATTTTTCTATCCTTATTTACAATACAATTTCAAAGATTTCATTTTCATCTAGATTGACTAAATAACAATCATTTTTATAAGTTCTTTGAGGCAATGCTACCATTACATGTCCAATTTCTTCAGTTATTGAAAAAGGACAAAGGTGTGTTACTCCAATGTTTAGTTTTACAATAGTTCCTTTTGGAACAATAAAAGCTTGAGTCAAATCAATATCTTTTTTATTGTTTGGAGGAGCTACATGGATAACAATATCAGTATCAAGTGGGAGTAAAACTTCAGCACTAAAATTGTGATATTCAACTAAATCTACTATCATGTGGTCTTTTTTATATACAATTAATGAAGAGAACCCTTGAGACATGTTTGTTGTATTTGCTACATCAAGATGATCGGGGAAAAAGTCTCCTAAATTATATCCTTGTGGATCAAGCATGTTATAAAAAGATCCAAACTCTTTAAAATTATCATTTGTTAATTTTTGTGCTTTAATTTTTCTCATAAATTCTCCTAATCTCGATTATTTTTTCTTTCATCGATATATAAAGTTGATAGCATTGTAATTACTAAAATTAATCCAAATACAAAAGTTTTCATAAATGAATTTATTCTTAAAATATTAAAAGCACTTGAAACTAATTGAAGAAGAATTACTGCGAATGCAACTCCAAATACATTAGACTTACCACCATCAGGATCAGTTCCTCCAAGTACTACAATTAATAAAGTTAACAAAGTGTATGATTTTCCATAGTCACTTTTTGCTGAGTTATAGTGGCTAGATATAAGTAGTCCGCCAATAGCTCCTAAAATACCACTTGTCATATAAGTTAATAGGGTTACTTTTAAATTGTTTATTCCTGAATATTTTGAAGCAATTTCATTTGTTCCCATGAATTCTAATTGATGACCAAATACTGTAGATTTTAGAATAAATGCGATAATTATAGTTACTACAATAAATACATAGAATGGGATTGGAATTCCTAAAAAAAGTCCATTGGCTATATTTCCATAAGCTTCAGGTAATCCAGTTAGAGCAGGTCCTTTTGTAATTGCTAATCCTAAGCCTTGATAAAGTTGTAGTCCACATAATGTAACTAGCATTGCAGGTATTTTTAAATATCCAATAAGGAACCCATTAAATAATCCACATAGAGCGCCAACAAATAAAGCTATAATTATAGCAATAAAAATAGATTCGTTTGTTCCACCTTTTTGTATCATATATGTTGCAGCCATGATGCTTGCAAAGTTAGCAATACCTACAAGTGATAAATCAATACCACCAGAAATCATTGCTAACATCATTCCAAAACATAGAATTCCATACTCAGGGAGTTGAACAAACATTCCTCTAATATTTGCATATCTTAAAAATGCACGAGGTTCTAAAATGCTCATTGCAATAAATATTACTATACCAATCAATATTATCATTAAATTGTTTTTATTTATTTTTTCAAAGTTTATTTTTGTCATTTTTTTCCTCATTATACTTTTGCACTATTTGCAATGTGTTTTGCTCTTATTGAAGTAATTCCAGTTCCTAGAACTATAATTAATCCAACTACAAAAGTTTGTAAGTGAGTAGGTATTCCAACTAGTACTAAATTGTTTTGAACAATTGCAATGAGCAATACTCCTAAAATTGTACCTAATACTGTTCCATGACCACCAGTTATTCTAGTGCCTCCAACTACAACAGCAGCTATTACCATCATCTCTGCACCCATTAAATTTTGAGGACTAGATTGTCGCATCAAAATGGTGTATGTTACACCACCGATAGCAGCTAAAACACCCCCAATCATATAAAGGCTTGATTGAATTTTTACAACGTTGTAGCCTGCAATTCTTGCAGCATTTTTATCTCCACCAATTGCATAAATTCCTCTACCATATATTGTAAATTTTAAAACAATGAATAGTATAATTAAGAAAACAATTGGAATTAAAATTAAACTTGTCATTTGATATTTTATTCCTGCAGCATTAGTAAATGAGAATAAATAGCTTTTTGAAAGGCTATCAATGTGTTCAGGAATATTTGAGAACTCTTTTGTTCCAAGAAATGCCAAAGTAGCTCCATTTGCAATACTACTTACTGCTAAAGTAGCAATTAAAGGAGGAAATTTTTTCTTAGCAATTAAAAATGCATTAATACATCCAAAGGCAAGGCCTATTAATGAAGCAACAATATAGAAAAATGCTATACTATCTATATTATACTTTAAAATTAATTTTATTGTTGCATAAGCAGAAAAACATGCAATTGCGGGGAATGAAACATCTATTCCTCCACCAATTATTATCATCATTTCTAGGCCAGCAAAAATTAATGTAATTAACATAGCTCTTGAAAGAGTTATTACAGTACTAAATGATAAGAATACTGGATTTGCAAAGCCAATTATTATGCATAAAATTATTATTGAATAAGCTACAATTGCTTCATTTGTAGAAAATATTTGTTTAATTTTATTATTCATTATTTTCCTCCGTTGCAGCTTCTTTGATTTTCTTTGAAATTTCATCTTCACTATAATCTGCAGTATTTAAAAGTCCTGAGCTAATACCATTACTCATAATTATTATTTTATTACAGTTGTAATAAAGTTCATTTAAATCATCACTTATAATAATAATACCCATGCCTTCTTTAGCTAGATTATGTAATATTTCATGAATATCAGATTTAGATCCAACATCAACTCCTACTGTAGGGCCATTTAGTATTAATAATTGAGGATTTGTATTTAACCATTTAGCAATTACCATTTTTTGAGCATTTCCACCTGAGAGAGTTCTAATTGCTGCCTTTGAAGAAGATGCAACACATCCAATTTTTTTAATCCAAAAATTTGTTACTTCTTCTATTTTTTGTAAATCAAGCTTTCCTTTAATCATGTATTCTTTTAAGGAAGCAGCAACAGTATTGTCGCTTATAGAACGGGTTAAAAATAACCCTTGAGTTAATCTATCCTCAGGTACATAGCCAATTCCTTGATTTACTGCATCTGAAATTGATTTGATAGTAATTGGTTTATTATTCAAAATAATTTCACCTGACGAAGCTGGAGTTATTCCAAACAATGTGTCTCCGATTTCAGATCTTCCTGAACCAAGTAATCCAGTTATTCCTAATACGTCTCCTTTATTTAAAGAGAATGATACATTTTTAAAATATCCATCTAAAGTAAGTTCGTTTATTTTTAATATTTCACTTTTTTCTAAGTTTGGTGTGTAAACACTATCAATAATCTCTCTACCTGTCATGTAATGGATAAATTTCTTTCTATCAAATTCTTCGATTAAACCAGTTGCAACATTTTCTCCATTTCTTAATATAGTTAATCTATCTGCTATTTCAAAGATTTCATCTAATTTGTGATTAACAATTACGATAGCCATCCCTTTTTCTTTTAGATTAATTAAGGTTTTATTTAATAAGTCAACTTCACGTGCTGTTAATGCTGTTGTTGGTTCATCTAAGATTAATAGTTTTGCATCATTGATGATTGCTCTTGAAATAGCAACCATTTGTTTGTTTGATATTGATAATCTCTCAACTAAAACATCTGGATCAATTTCTGCTCCAACAAGAGCCATTGCTTTATAGGCTAATTGTTTTGCTTCTTTCCAATTCATTTTCTTTTTTGCATTTAATAAGTTATTGTTCATGGCAATATTTTCTGCAACAGATAGGTTTGGGAAAACTGCAAAATCTTGATATATTACTTGGATTCCTTTGTGAATAGATGCGATAGGATTTAAATGAGATACTTTTTCTCCATTAATATAAATAGTTCCAGAAGTTGGTTCGTGAGCACCTGAAATTACTTTTATTAATGTTGATTTACCACAACCATTTTCACCGGCAAGGCAATGAATTTCTCCACAGTTGATTTTTAAATCAACTCCTTTTAATGCTTTTACACCAGTAAATTCTTTTTTTATTTTCTCAAGACGTATAAATTCTTCAGACATTTGATATACTCCATTAATTAAATAAGGGGATTTGGAAAAATCCTATCCCCTTATTAATATCACACTATTATTTATTAGAAATCAATTGCAGGATCGTTTACGTTTTCTTTTGTAATGTCAATCCAAGCTTGACCTGATAATACTTTGCCATTAAGTGTTAGATTTGTGTAACCAGGAACATTTAAGTCGCATCCATTATCAATGTTTTCATTGTTTAAAACTTTAAGAGCTAATTCAACCATTGCCTTACCTGCTAAAGCTGGATCCCAGAAAGAAGCCATTTGAATTGTTCCATCTTCGATATATTTTCCAGCAACAGAAACTAGTGATGTACCTACGATAGCTATTTTACCTTGAAGTCCTAATTCTTCAACTGCTAGAGCAGCACCAGCTACATCAGGCATTGCAGAACCTTGGATTGCTTTTATGTTAGGATTAGCTGTTAATACTTCTTTTATTTTGTTATAAGCTTGGCTTTGGTTATCAGCTGTTTCAATTTTGTCGCCATATTGTTGCATTTTAGGGAATTTTTCTTGTTGTAATACTTTTGCAGCATCAACCCATTGGTTATGAGATTCTGAAGTTAATGAACCTACTGTTAATACATATTCACCTTCTCCATTTACTAATTCACCAATTTTTTCCATAAAATGTCTACCATAATCAGCATTGTCAAATGCTTCAATATCATAATCAATGTTAGACATACCTGAAGCTTCATGTGTGATAACTACGATTCCAGCTTCACGAGCTTTCTTTAATACAGGCTCTAAAGCTTCTGTTGAGAAAGGAACAACACAAATTGCGTCAACACCTTGAGAAATTAAATCTTCAATTGCTTGAGCTTGAAGAGCACCATCACCTTCTGAAGGTCCAGTGTAGAATGCATCAACATTATTTGCTTTTGCATATTCGTTAACGCCAACTTCCATTCTTTGGAACCAAGAAATACTTGTTAATTTTGGAACAACAGCGATTCTATAGTCTTTTGCACCATCTTTTTTTTCACTCTGACCATTAGCAAAAGCAACGGTAGATACCATTAATAACATAGCAAGTGATAAAGCTACAATTTTTTTCATTTTTTATCCTCCTAATGAAAACTAAACATTTAATAGCTTGTTTAGTAAATTGAACTATTTCATTATAAATGTTGAATTGATTTATTGTCAAATTTAATTCTAATATAAAGCAATATTGTTATATAAATTTTATTTATTTACTTGTAATATAAGAAAATAAATAAATAACGTATTTGTTTAGTGTTTGTTTAGTATTTACTAAATGTTAAGTATTTTGTTTTCTTGACATCTGCATAAATGTATGATTTACTAAAAAGGAAGGAATGTTTTATGACTGTAAGAGAAATTGCAAAATTAGCAGGAGTATCTGCTGCCACTATATCTTTGGTAATTAATAATAAACCTGGAGTTAGTGATGCAAAAAGACTTGAAATAATAAAAATATTAAAAGAAATTAATTATCCAATAAATGATATATCAGCTTCTGTAATAAACAAAAGTGAAAATAAAAATTTATTATTTATTAAAATAATTAAAGCTGGATTTTTAGTTGAACAAAATGCAGGTTTTATAGCAAAGATAATTGATAGTATTCAAAAAGAGTGCGCTTCAAATGGTTATAATTTGCAAATGGTTACCTTTTCAAGTAATTATGCAAACAATATAAAAAATTTAAATCTATCAAATATTGAAGGAGCTTTTGTAATTGGAACTGAATTACAAGAAGTTGATTATAAAGCTCTTGATAGTATTAAAATTCCTTATTTAGTAATAGATAATTCTATGCCTAATTATCCTTGTAATTCAATTACAATGGCTAATATAGAAATGGTAGATTTGGCGATTAGATATTTATGTTCAACTGGGGAAAAAGATTTTGGATATTTTAGGTCTTCTTTTGATTCTCAAAATTTTTTAGAAAGAAATATTGGTGTATTAGAAGCTGTTAAGAAGTATGATTTATTATATTCTAAGGATAGAGAATTTAGATTTGAAGCTACATTAAAAGAAAGCTTCCAAACGATGTTATCTTATCTTAAAGAAGGAAGACGCATTCCAAAAGCTATTTTTGCAGATAATGATATTATTGCAATTGGAGCAATCCAAGCGCTTACAAGCTTTGGTTATAGAATTCCTCAAGATGTTTCAATTATTGGATTTGATGATATCTTTTTAGCAGAAAATACTTTACCTTCTTTAACTACAGTTCATGTTCAAAGATCAATGATTGGACAAATGGCTGCAGTAACTTTGATGAATGAAATAAAATCTAAACATCCTTCTTATTATAAACTAATTGTTGGTGGAAAATTAGTTGTTAGAAACAGTACAAAGTAATTCTTTTATTATAATTTTTTAATACATCTCTAATTTTTATTATAAAATTGATTCTTGTTATTTTGGAAGTACTAGAGTAATATTATAGCAAGGAGTTTTCATGGAAAAAATACTCGTTTGTGGGCATAGAAACCCTGATATGGATAGCGTTTGTAGCGCTTGGGCATATGCTCAATTAGAAAACAAATTAAATAAAGATAAAGAATATATAGCTACTCGATGTGGAAATCTAAACGAAAGTACAAAGCAAGTATTTAGTAATTTAAATATTGAACCACCAGTTTTTGTTAAGGATGTAAGAACAAGAGTTTCTTCTGTATATGTAGAGCCAAAAATATTTATAGATTGTGAAGAACCTGTTTATGATTTAATGAATATTTTTAGTAAAAATGATATTTCTGTTGTGCCTGTAACTAAAAATAATAAATTTCATGGTTTGTTAAGTATTGATGATGTTAATAAATATTTTTTAAGAGATGCAAGTGCTCAAAAACCTTTTTATAATATTAATATTAATAAATTATCCCAAGTTTTAAAAGGAACTTTTTTAAAAAGAGGTGAGCAAGATTTAGTAAGACTTCAGATAATGGTTGCGGCTATGAGTTTCACTCAATTTAAAGAAGTTTTTGATAAAATTGATGATGATAAATTGCCTTTGTTAGTTGTTGGAGATAGATTAGAACCAATTTTAGAAGCTATTTATCGTGAAGTTCCTTTAATTATTTTAACAAGAATGAGTGACAAGATAAAAAGATTAGTAGATTTTAGTAATTTCAAAGGGACTGTATTTCTAAGTGATTGCCATACAAATGAAACTCTTAGATTATTAAGATTATGCACCCCTGTTGAAGATTTATTAGAATTAAATGTTCCAACCTTATGCCCAGAAACACTTTTTGCTGAAGCAAAAAATACTTTAATGAGTAGTCATTTTAGAGGATTGCCTGTATTTGAAAAAGATGTTTTTAAAGGTTTTGTAACAAGAAGATGTTTTGTTGAAAAACCAAAAACTAAAATTGTAATGGTAGATCATAATGAAAGTGAACAAGGTATGCCGGGTATTGAAGAAGCGGATATTGTTGGAATAATTGATCATCATAGGTTTAATGCTTCTAAAACAACTAATCCTATTTTTATATATAGCGCACCATTGGGTTCTACTTGTACTTTGGTAGCTCAACTTTTTGAAAGATATAGGGTAAAAATAACAAAAGAAATTGCTTTAGTACTTTTATCGGGGTTAGTTAGTGATACTGTTATTTTAAAAAGTCCTACTACTACTAGTGAAGATATAAGAATTGCTGAGATATTATGCCAGGCAGCTAATGTTGAAGATTTAAAGGTATTTGGAGAAAAAATGTTTGCAAGCGGATTATCAATTGCAAAACAAAATCCTAGAACTGTAATCGACGGTGATTTTAAAATTTACAAAGAAAGAGGCCTAAAAGTCGGAATAGGCCAGTGTGAAGTAACTACTTTAAAAGATATTGATGATTACAAAGATAAATATCTTACTACTCTTGAAGAAGTAAAAAATAGTCATGGTCTTGATTGGGCTCTTTTCTTAATTACAAATGTTGTAAAAGAAAATAGTATATTATTAACTACTGGGTTAGACACTGTAGAATATAAATTTATTTATGAAAAAGTGACGGATAAAATGTTCTTTTTACCGAATGTATTATCTAGAAAAAAACAATTACTTCCCGAAATTATTAGAGTATTGGATGAATAATTAACTAATTTGCTAATAATTGACTTATTTTTACGATATCCCCAATTCTTAATGTTCCTATTTCTGCTAAGTTATTTGTTTTTATTCCAACTGTAATTGGAGTGTCTTCACTTACAGTTCTGATATAGCATTGACCATCATTTAGATTGTTATTACTTGATGTAAGATTGCTTTCTACAAGATATCCATTTGAGAATTGAATAAGAACTTTATTATTATAATTGAAATTTGCAGTAAGTAAATCTTTGGTTAAAATATTTAATGTTATATTACCATAAGCATCTATTGATGCAATTTTTGCATCAATAGTTATATTTTTATTAATTGATAATGTTGGTATTTCTGTAGCATTTGCACAGCTAGCCAATAAAGAGATTGCTATCCCTATTGTTAATATTGCTTTAATTGTTTTCTTCATAACTATCCTTTGTATAGTTATAACAGAAATATTATAAAATGTTTATAAAAATTTTGAAAAAAGATTAAAATACAACTAAATTACACAATTACAATATTATTTCCTGAATCCGTATAAATCTTAATAAGTGATAAATCTAGCTAATTTTTGGCTATTTTTTAAGTGAATTATTTTGTTGTACGGATTTTATCTTGTCTATT
>RZYO01000076.1 GCA_009930325.1 Spirochaetia bacterium
CCCATTTTACGGGTTTTCTGGACCCAGCCGGCCAAAATTACGACTTCCCCTTCATTGGCAAGGCGTAATTCTCCACATGTTCTGTTTCTGTACATAAAGGTATAAATATGTATAATTGTTTTCTTTTACAAACGATACTGCAAACTTACATAAAATACTTTATTAATTCTTGTGATGATTGAAAAAGTATCAATAAAATGGGAGCCTTTTTATGTTAAAGTGATCGGATAAGGTTGCGTTTGACTGTTTGGAAGTAACTTCTTATTTAAAATGTGTGCACACCAAATAAGGATTCGTAGATGTTGCAACGTAAAACAATTATACCGATTGATAGTTTGCAGAACTTTCCGAAACTAACAACCGGTATATATAGTATGATAAACAGCCTCAGGTTGGTCTAAATGTGTACGCAGACCAGACCGGGACTGATTGAAATCATTAAAAGGAATGATGCCTCATTAAATAATACAAAGAACCAATCTAAATCTTGAGTTGGTACTTGTAACATATCGCTTGTTAATGAAAAAGTTAATTCACTTACATCATCACTTATTTCTGTCCATTCACCAATATTAATAGTTTCACTTCCAGAAGTAGTAGTTAAAGCAACATCTATTTCATATCCTATGTTTCTAAATACTGAATTCATTAAAGTATTAGCACTTAAAAATAAGTCATATATATTATTTAAAGTTACTGAAATACTACCTGAAGCTACACTATTAGTTAAATGTGGCATAACAATTCCTGATGTAGTAAGATTAAAATATCTATTGGTTGAACCATCTTCTAATATAAAATTCATAGGATTAAAACTAAAAGAAGATAATCCTTCAATTGTTGAAAGTGTTTCTGTAGTTAAATCATAACTTTCATAACCGTAGGTAGTAGTTGAACCATTATAGGTTGTTCTTTTTATTTCAATACCCTCAGGCATATAAGTTATAACTTTTTGTGAATAACCATCAATTTCACCAATATAGTCCATTACTTCTGAAACATTATTAATATCATAAATATAAGTATAATAAGAATAATAATCTGGTGAAGAATCTTGTGACCTTAATCTATACGATACTATAAATATTCCTGAATGAAAATTATAATTATAAAGATAATAATAATTTTTTCCTACATTTGAAGATGTGCTAACATTTTTAAGAGTAGAAGTTGCACCTGTTGATAATACTACTTTTTTTAAATTCCAACTAACATTATAACCATTACTATCATTTGCTCGTTCATCGGATTTAACTGCATAATATAAATCTCCATTAACAACTGTGGATATGAAATCAGCACTCATTTGATAATATCCAGATGTATAATTAACTGTTGAAAATCCAGAACTAATTGAAGTAGTGTAATTTATATATAAATGTCCTGCATATAATCTAACATTTTCATCTGATTGTTCAGTAATATATCCTGCTGGTTGATATACTTTAGTAACTGAACTACCATTTTGATAACAATACCACATGGATTCTGAAGTAAATTTAACTTCTGTATAGTAATAACCACCATCAGAATAATCTAATTCTTCGTGGTCTGTATCTAAAACACCAGCTGTTGAATATACTCTAGTTCTTGTATATAAGAACCCTTTTTCATATGCTCCTTTATCATCAATATATCTAATAACTCTATATTGTAATAAATTACCATCGTGAGTATAAAATAAAGGACTTAAAACTTGTGAAGAACTACTTAATGTTCCAGAAGGTGTTGGTGGAGTTACAACAGTAGTTGGAACAATATCTGCTATTGCGATATATCCTAATTCAGTATAACTAAAAGTTAAAGATGTTAAATCAATCTTGATTAATCTATAATAAGTTCCATCACTATAGGTTAAATATAAATATCTATTATCTTCGGATAAATATTGCCCTAATTTACTTGAATATCCACTAATAAATGAAGAATAATTTATTTGTCCAGTATTTGTTTGTGTTAAAGTAACCGAATCATCATTATAATAAGCACCATCATAAGTTAAATTACCTAATCCACTTAATGCTCTAAGAGAATTAATTGCATTAACATTTTGTCCAATAACAGAATCAGTTAAATTAATTCTATTAGAGTTTGAGTTTATATTATTATTTAAATATTCAAAAGTATCATTAATATCTGAATCAGTTACTGGTTCATTATCCCATCCATTATCTTCTAATCTAATTGCCATTCTTATTAATCACCTATTTTAACAAAGTTAATTATATTCTATATATATAAGCATAGGTCTACCTAAACTACTAAACATATTTGTAGTTGAAGTAGATTCTAAACTACTTGTTATTTTTAATTTTAAAGTATTCGTGATAGTAAAAGTATATTTATTGCCACTTTCAATTTCTATTTCTGCTGAATCAGTAACTAAATAATATGTACAATTAGTATTTATATCACTATTTTCATTATATATAGTTATTGTTGCAGTTGTATAGTTTATATTTGTATTATTTACTAAATTATAACTAATTAAATCATTTATACCAATTGTTATCTCTTCATTATCAAAATCAAAATTCCAATCATCTAAAGTTTCAAACATTGAATTAGTAGTCAATACCACTAATGATTTATTTAATGTATTAAATACTCTAGTATCTATTAACATATCTTCAAACTCATCTACAGTAACATCAGTACCATTTGTTACACTTGCAAGTAATGGGTCGGTCATTACTTTAAAATAACCATCAGCATCATATGATTTTTTAGTACTATATAATTCATCAAATTTAAAATAATTAGTGAAGTTTTTAAATTCAGTATTATATTTATCTACAGATGCTAAAGCATTTTTTAAATCTGCTGTTGATGTATCTACCATTTTTAAGCTGCACCAATATATACTATTTTGACTTGAAATTGTACTATATCTGATATTGTTTTTGTGAATGAAGTAAATAAATCTTTCTTTATCGCATTTCCTTCACTATCTTCAACTAATATTGCATTAAAGGTACTTCCAACACCATCAGCTAATCCTAATTGAACACTGACAGTTAATACATTATCAATAACATTTACACTTACATCTGTGCCTGATTTAGTTACAATAACACTATCTAATGCATCATCAGAATAATCTACTGTTGAACTATATCCTAATTTAACTACATATTCTTTTTCTTCTAATGAATTCATTAAACTTGTTGCTAATTCTGATTGTAATACCATTTTTAATCTCCTATTTTTAAATATCTCTCTTTTCTATTTTAATAGTTGTTTGTGCATCATTACCATTAATTCTATGACTAACTGATTTTATATCATATAATCCTTTATGTTCTGAACTTAATTGATTATTTATAACTTGACCTATTCTTATCTTTTGTAATGGTAATATCACAGTTGCTGTTGGTTTAGCCCTTCCAAATTGGTCAAACCAATATTCTGAATATGATTCTGCTAATTTTCTAACAGCAGCAGTAAACTCAGAGTTATTACCTGTGTGAGTTACCCTCAATGCATTGTAAGTATTATCATATTCAGTATTTTCACCTGCTAATGATACTCTATGTTCATACTTCTCTTTTGTAATTGAAGATGCTCCTGCATTTGAATCATAAATATATTTAAATATAGGTTCACCTTCTAAATCTTGTCCACATTCTAATATAAGATAATTAACTGATGATTCATTTGGTATATTTTCTGAGTATGATTTTAATACAGTATTTTTATTTAATGTTAAATCTTCTGAATCTGAAGGATAATACCATTTAACTTCATTATCATCAATTCTTGTTATCATAGGTTTCTTATTGACTATATTATTACTATCAATCTCTGTTTGAGTATTTGTCCATTGCAAAGTTGATAATTCATTAATCCAATCATATACTGGTTTATTTGCAAATACTGGTTCAATTACAGGAAATGAAGTTGAATCTACTCTTGTGCTATCAATACCTGAAAAGGATAATAAATAAGTACCACTTCCATCTATCTTTTCACACTTCCTTTGGAATATATCTTGGATAATTTCATTTGTTTTTAATCCATCACCAATATATGATTCTGTATGCATTCTATTAAATATAACATATAATAAATCAGTAATCTTCAAAGATATTCTATTTGCATCTGAAGATTTATTTCTTGTTGGTTCTAAATATATACCAGTAAATAAAACATCATCATTAGTAAAACTAGTAGATACATTATCATCTACCATCTTTGCATATATAACTATTTTATCATATTCATTTAATATAATTCTACCTGAACTTGTAACATCTGGTGTATAAAATTGTAATACAGCATTGTTATTAGTTGCTTCAAAGTTTTCAGTAATCTCTATATTTAAAGGTTGTTTTAAAGTAGTTTCATTTCCTTCATCATCTTCTTTGATGACTTTTACTTTTAAATATCCCATTTTATAGATTATATAATAATGTCATACTTATATTATAACTTAATGTATTAACTGATTCATTCTCACTTATTGCATTAACTTTAACATTTAAATGTAATTTATCTGTACCTGATAATGAAGGACTACCAGCATCAGTTTTACCAAAATTATACATATCATAATATAAACTTAATAATTTATCATCATCTGTTTGTTCTGGTATTACATAAATATCTTTATGTCCTTGTGTAATAGGTAAAAAATTAAATTGTTTTATATCTGTTAAATCTTTATAATCAGTTGTTGAATATATTAAAGGCTTTTCAAGTCTAACAGTTAATGTTAATTTAATAGGACTTGTTGATATTTTATAACTATTTGAAGAAGTACCATCAAATGAAGGTATCTCTTGATTATTTGTAGAAATACCTTTATTTTTATTTAATACTTTTAATGTAATAGGAGAATCTAATCTAAATTCACCATATTTCTTAGATTCTAAATCTGCTTCTGAACTTGTTAAACTACTATAAGTTTTAAATCTATTAATAACATCAGTTGCAGTAAAATTATAATTCACTAATCCTGTATCTTCTATTTTGATTATCATTTTTATCCACTCTTTGGGGTATTGGTTCCAAGACCAAATATTGTAGGCGATGATACATAATCAGGTAAATCTAATGTCTTTTGTGCATTACTTCTCACTCTATTTAGTTTATCATATAAATCAATAGTATCATTAATTTCTGCTCTTTCCTTTTTAAATGCAGGAGTTAATATATTATTAATATTAGATGAAAGTTTATTCATACCTTCTGGGTCTTTTAATAATTCATTCAATGCTGAACTATCTTCTTCAGTTGGGTCATAAAATTTATCTACTAACATATCATAAACCTTTTCAAATGGATTTACCATTTTATCTTCAACTTCATTATCACCAAAAGTCAATGCACTAAATGCATTTTTAAATCCTTCTTGAAGATTTGCAAAAAATTCATTTATCCAATCAAATACACCTTGAATTACTCCTTCATTAAATAATAAATCAAATGCATTTACTACAGCTGAAATACTAAAACCAATTGTGGCACCTATTGCTGCACCTTTAGCACCACCTAATCTCCATCCAATTCCAGCACCTGCTGCTGTTGTTTCTAATATATTTTTGACTCTTTCAACCACAGGTGTTTCATCATCACCAAGAATATCATCCATATCCCAAATAGCATCCCAAGCAAGTTTCAAACTTACTACAAATGCTATATCTTTAGCCATACCTTCTAACCCACCAACAACTCCCTTAAATTTATCTAATTTAGTAGTTGCAGTGTCTAATTTATCAAAATATCTATCAGTAAAAATTTTACCAAAAGTATCTAAAGTACCACCCATATTTGTCCATTGTTTAATAGTACCTGCTGCAAATACAATTGTACCAAATGCTGCTAATCCACCTGCTATTGCAGTTAAAGTACTTGCAATTTCTGGATTATCATCAGCCCATTCAGCTATATTTATAATTTTTTCTGTTAAAGAACCTATCCATTTTTGAACAGTTTCACTTTCAAAGAAAGCTTGACCAAATGAGAATTTTAAGAAATCAAATGCACCAGCCATTTTGTCTAATGCCATAACTGCAGAATTAGTTTCTTCAGTAGATTCTTTCCAACCATCTTTTAATGAAGTAAATAAACCACCAAAGATTCTTTGTAAAGCCATACCACCAAACATTAAACCTAAGAAATCTAAATTAACTCCATTAAATCCTTTTTGTTGTTTATCAAATTCTCTATTAACATCCTTCAATGCAGTTTTAAATCTACCTTGATTTTCTGTTTGAAAGTTAAATAATACATCTACTGTAAATTGTTTATTTCTTGCCATTTTTAGGTGTGTTCTCTCTTATTTTATTTGCTTTCCAAGTCAAAAACTCTATCTTTGATAAAAATTTAATATAGTCATAATCTTCATATATATCTATACCAAATTCTTGTTCCACCCAATGAATTGTATGATTAAATTCATCTACCATTTCTTGATAGGTTTGTTCTATTGTTTTAGTTTTATATGCCCAAAACTGCTGTGAAGTTAAGGGCTTATTTAGTTTTTTTCTTCTTTATCTTTATTTTTTGTATTAATTAATCCAAAAGATTCTAATACATCTAAAGTTAAATCAGGATGCTCTTCCATATATTGAGTTAACTCTTTGTCATCAATTTGTGGATTTGCTTGTGTAATAAATAATTTAGCATAATTATTCATTACTTTTAGTATATCCAATTCATTTACTGATTTTGAATCTTCTTGTGCCTTAGATTTTAATCTAAACATATCTTCTCTATAATCAGCAATTTGTCCAATATTGGATTTTAATTTTAACTTTTCATCATTGAATAAGATTTCTCTTACTCCTAGTCCTTGTTTCATTTTCATTTCAAAACTCATTTTAATCACTCAATTCAATTCCAAAATAATTCTTTTTTATAATGTTTCATTAATATTAATATATCTTGTCTAGCACTTTCAATCATTAACTTAGTTTCTATGTCAGTTTTTTGCATTAAAGCATCTAACATTTTTTCAAGATATAAAATATAAATAAATCTACTTGAATAAAATTTATCATCAATATATGCACAAAAATTTCTTGCATAATCTTTAGGCATACTTATTTTCACTACTCTTATATCATCATTTTTTTCTGTCACTTCAATCACTTATTATAATATATAAAAAAATAAAAAAAATAAAAATTAATTATTATTCTGATTCTTCTTCAGCATCAGAAAAATTAACTAAAGTTTCTACAACTTCTCCCTTTTGATAGTAATCATCTTCAAATACATTTCCTTTTTTACCTAACATTACTAAGTCACCAGAAATATATCCATCACCATTACTACCAGAGAAACCTAAAGGTTTTTTGAATATTGGGTCAATTATAGCAATATTACCATAATATTCAACTCCATTGATTGTTTTCACTTTCCTTATGAAAAGTAAAACACTGTCACTTGATTTTGCACCCCAATTATATGATTTATAACCTTTATATGTTGTATTTGTAACTTCTTGTTCTTCTAAAATGAATCCCTTTAGAGCATTTGCTACTTCATCAGCCTTTGTAATTGTTATATCTACATCTAAATTATTTGATGATGTAGTCATAGAATTTTGTGAACCATTAGCATCTAAACCAAAGAAAGAAGTTGTACTAACATCATCTTCTGCTGGTTCTAAAGATAATTCACTTGTTCCATCTGATATTTTAGTAAAACTAGTAATATCTTCAGAAGTAATTGCTGCATCAACAAAGGAAGCTAAAGTAGTATTATTTGCTCTATCTGAAAAATCTACTTCATCAGTATCAATAATACCAATATAGATTTCTGCATCTTTAATATTTAAACTATTAACCATTTATTTTCACCTACTTATATTTATTACCTATTTTTTGTATAGTGTAACTAAAAGCTTTATCAAAAGTATCTACCATCTCTAAATCTACTATATTAATTGCATTTGTGAACCATTTATTTATAGGTCTTCCAAAATAAGTAGTTTTTGGTTTACCAACAACTAATCCTTTAGCTTTCAACCATTTTTGTTTTAATTTGGAATTAACAGGTGCTTTCATCACCCAATCCCTTAAATGTGGTTCTTCTGCAAAATTAATAAATCTAGGATAACCATAACTTCTATTATAATCTTCTAGCATTATAACAGCTTCACCTTTATTATAAAATCGTATTATTGCTTGTTTCTTTTGTCCTTTAGATACTTTTAATGGTCTAAAACTTGCTTTAACTGATTTTGTAACACTTGGTAATACTGCATAAACATTTTCTTGGATATTAGAAGCTAATTCAACTTGAAAGTCTTTAGTTAATTCTTTTTGTACTTTATCTAATAAACTTCCAACTCTATTTATATCAACTAATACCATTTTTATCTTTGATAAAAATTATCATTAATGATTATTATATAATTATTAATAACCATTTTTATCTTTAATTAAAAAATATATTAACAAATATTGTTTCTGCTGGATAATCTTTATTATCTCTATAAACAATATCTGGAATTGCATTTATATCTTCTGTTGATAAATACATATTATATTTTTTTAATATTAAAACACTGTCATTAAATATATTAAATATATCTTGTGTAACTTCATAAACTGATTTAATATCAGTATGAATTAAATTAATTTGAACTTGTACATTTGTATATAAACCATTTGCTAATCTATCAAATGATAAATCATATAAAATAATAGGAACTGAATCATCATCTGCATTTATATGTCTAACAGGTATTGCATAACTATTTTGTTCTAATAACTCACCAATATTATCTAACATTGCTGTAAAATAATTACTTTGAGTTACTTCTGTTAAAGATGCTGTCATTTTATTATACCTTTAAATCATTTCAATAAATGCTCTTGTTAAAACATTTGTTGCACCCATAGGATATTCAAATATTTCAACTACTTTAAATTCATCTGTATTAAATTCAACTATATCATCTTTAGTTAAACCAATATTACTATTGCATAACATAATATAGGTTGAATTACCAAATCTACCTGCCCTATCATATTTTTGAGCATATTTTTGATAATCTTTTAATACAACATAATAATCATTTTCAGATAAAATCTTCTTTATCTTTCCATATCTATCATCTTCAATACTATATTTTTTAATAGTTACTGAAGTATTATATTCTTGACTTAATGCGAATAATTTGTTATTTATTGAATCTTGTATCTGTGCTGCTGTTGAAACCAATTTATCTCACCCAATAAGTTTTAAGATTATTTAATAATTTACTCTTACCATTACTTATCAAGTCATCAATTGCCCTCAATCCATCAATATACATAGATTTTCCTGTTATCTCTTTATAAACATCCACATCAATAATAACTTGACTATCTCCAAAGTTCCCTTCAGTATTTAAAATTGTATTATTAAATATATATTTCATTACATATAAAAATACTAAATATTTAATATCTTCTGGCATAGTTTCTGTGCTATAACCTGCATTATATATAACCTTATATTCAAAACCAACTCTAGGAGATAATATTCTTATCTTACCACTATTAGAATTTACAATTCTAAAATCAGTTGATTCAACTTCGTAATATGTAGGATTTGTTGGATGTCCATTAGATTTGTAAAGATTAGTAATAGAATTAACAGGAAAATTGGAAACATATAGACTATCCTTTCCACAGATTGGATATTCAGTATAATCATCAACTAAATAAGAACCTACATCTTGTTCAAACTCTTTTTCAGCTAAAGTAATATATTTATTTACTTGAGCAGTAGTTGGAGTTGTTGAATTCGTGAATGTTTTTCCTATTGTTGTTTGAATATAATCAATGTCTATATAATTTCCCATTTTAATTTACCTAATCTTTATTTTTTGAACCAGTTTTAGTTTTATTCAATTCAGATTTTTCTTTTTCTAAATCTTGAGCTAGTTTATTTTTAGCAACATTTTTAAGAGCATTATTTACCTTTTCTTGAATCATACTATCAATTTTTTCGTTTTCGATTCTGGTTTGTCTTAATTCAACTTTATCAGGATAATCTCTTAATAAAATTTCTGCTAAAATACCAGTAACCAATTTCACTTCATCTTTTTTAAAATCAACTGAACCATTTGGTGTTGAAAAATCTTCTAAACCAATTAATTCATATTCTTCATTAGTACTAAAACCTTGCCATTCATTCTTACTTTTCATATTGAAAACATCATTAATTTTAACTTTTAAATCTGCCATTTCTAATCACCATAAATATTATATAAATAAAAAAAAAGAAAAAAAAAGTTGCATAAAGCAACTTAAATAACTGATTTACCAATAACTACACCATTAGATTTAACAACTTTAAATCCAAATGCTGTAAAGTAAACCCAACTCTCAAATAAATCTCTTGGAGAATCTCTACCCATTCTGAAACTAGGAGCTACTTTTTCTGCGAAGATAAAAGTATCTGGTTGTTCAGATAAGAAGATTGCTTCTGCAACAGTTTGTGAGTTTTCAGTTAATGTTTGTACACTGTTTGTAGTAATAAATTTAATTCCTAAACCTTTTGCTACAGTTCCATTTGGTACAGATTTATTTTCTACATAGTCAATACTAGTAAATCTTGAATCTTGTAACAAATCAGCTTCTTGTCCAACTTCAATTAAAGCATAAGCACACTTGTGTTTATTTCTAAACATAGCTTTTCTTATATCTAAAATTTGTTCATAGGACATTCTAGCATCTGCATCTACTGTTGAAGAAGTGTAATGAATACCTGCTTCTGTAAATGGATAAACTGTTGAACTAGCACCACTAATTAATTCGGTCATACCTTTTGCATCTCTTAACTCACCAATTGCTTTAAGAGCATCTTCGTTCCATCCATCATAAACGAATGGGAAAGCTGCATCATAGGATTGCTGTGTAATTTGTTTTGCATCACCATAGTAACTAATTGTTACTTCTGTTGGAGTATGAACTACACCAGTTACTGCGATTGTTGCACCATCACTTAATGCTGAAGTTGGAGTTGTAAATCCTGTTCTTGTATAAACATTAAAGGAATCACCTGCACCTGATAACATATCTGATTTATCATTTGCTAGTGGCCTTACTACTTCAGAATCGTATAATGCTTTAATCATTCTTTCATCATAAATCATAGGAATAGTTTCCTCTGAATTAAGTTGTGTAATATTTATTGCACTGTCACTTGCTGCCATTTATTTCACCTTTTATATATAGAGTTTTTATCCTCTAATTTTTAGTTTTGTTTTTATATAGTTATGAACAAAGTCTGTATGTTTTGAAAAATCTTGATGCTCTAGTTTGTTTCTATATGTTCTGTAATCTCTAGCATCTCTTGAAAGCTTCTCAATATCTTTCAAACCTACTGTTTGTTCATTATTGGTTGTATCTAAAGGATTATTACCTGCAATTAATTTTGAACCTCTTGATTGTTTTGATAATTCATCAAGTTTTTTCTTTTGTTCTTCTAGTTCTAATTTAGTTGCTTCAAGTTCTTCTTTTGTTTTTGATGTTATATCATCATTAGATGATTGTTTCTTTAATAACTCTTTTGCAACTGCTTTTAATTGCTCTTTTTTAATTGTTTCTTGTTTTACCTTTTCTTCTTCCTCTAGTTCTTTTAATACTTCTGCTAATAAATCATTAACATCATCTGCATTAACATCATTTAAAGGATTACTTTCTTTTACTGGTTGTGTTTGTATTGTTTCTCCTTCAGGTTGAGCTTCTGGAGTTTTTATTATTGTTTCTTCTGCCATTTCATTCACCTACTTTTTTTTAGCTTGTAAATTACAATATTTAATCTTTTCTAATGTAATTTGATAATTATTTTTAGCTATATTGATTTCTTTATCAATTTGTTTTAATCTTAATTGTAAAATAGCCTTTCTATAAAATTTATCTTTGTATTCAAATTCATATACAAATTTTGGATTAAACTTATTTGGTTTATCATTTCTAAGATTAGCATCTCTTTGAACTCCAAATAAATAAATTTGTTCAGAAAAACTTTCTAAGTCTTCTTCTAGTTCTTTTGCTTGTCTTACCCAATCTTTTTTAACCCAATCCTTTCCTCTTTCTTGCAATCTTTCAATGGCAATTTTAAGTTGTTCTTTATAATCTTCCATTTCAATTCACCTACAAACAATTACATTGCTTTATATGTAAAAACACCTGCACCATAATCAGCTGGTTTCATTTCATTATCTAATAAAACTGTCCAACCAATTTCATCAGCAGATACTATAACATTATCTTTTTCTACTGCATTGATATATTCAGCAGATAATTTTAATTCACTATCTGTATCTTCTATCTTTGTTATAAAATCATTATAACTACTGTGATTTCTATCCAGTGTAAATCTAAGGTATAATTTACCATCTTCATACACCTGTTTTACTAATTTGAAGATACCTTTATATTTAAAGTCACCACTATCTACACCATAGTGATTGAAATCTCCTAAGTTATCAATTTTACCATTTTTTAAAAGGTCTTCTGAAACTCTTTTATTATCATAATGTAATTCATTTGTTCCCAAAACTGCATCATAATAATAATTAGGAGATAGAAAATAACTACTTCTTGCAACTACCTTTTTCTTCTTAACTGCAACCCAGTTGTCGTTTTTCTTAGTGTATACTTTTTTAACTGCATTCCAAGCTAATTTAAAAGAAGTTTCTTCATCATATTTAGCATTAGCTTTGTTAAATGCACTAATGAATATTTTTTTACCTCTAATAGGTAATTTTTTTACAACATCTGGTAATTTTTTAATACTGTATGGCATTTTAAGTAGTATACTTTTTTGTAAATTAATATATGTATATCACCACTAATATATAAATGTTTTCCTAAAAATAAAGAAAAATAGGATTTTTACCTATTTTCTTTGTTTAATTTGTAGTCTTTTTCTTTGAAATTATCTTGTGGTTTTCTACTTTCAAACATTGGACTATTTGGTGGTAAAGATACTCCATTATTTTCTGATTCAATTTCTTCTTCTTTGAAAAATCCATCAGGTAAATTCATACCCATCTCTTTAACATATTCAATTAATTTATTTTTATCTGCATTTGCACCTAATAATGATACCATTAATTCAGTTAATTTCTTTTTTTCATTTAAATCATATTTCTTGAATTTAAATTCAACATCAGTTAATCCTAATTTAGGTAATAACTCAAAATTAATATCATCTTCTAAATCTTCTTGTATTGCTCTTATTCTATTTTTAAAAGCAACTTCTGCTTGTACATCAGAATTACTTCTATTTGAATTATCAACAGTACCTGCTATAATTGGTGGTACTCTTAATAGAGTAAGAATTCTATTTCTTAATAAATTAAGTAATTCAATTAAAGGTAATAATAATGATTCATCAAGGTATTTTTTACCCTCTAATTCATTTGTACCAACTGTTACTACAATACCTTCATTGTTCTCATATGAAGACATAATCATATCATAAAATTTTTGTACATCTTCTGGATTAACACCAACTCCATGATAGTGTAATTTAAATGCATTAGTTTCAAATAAGTTCAAAATATATTTAAATACTTCATCTTTTAATTTGATAATACCATCTAAGGTTTCAACATAATTAACTCCATAATAATCAGCAGAAGATTCATCTATAGTAAAATGAACCATTTCATCTGTAGACCAATTAATAGTTTTAGTTATCTTTTTATCTTTCTCCATTACTTCATAGTCTTGATGGAAACTAACAACATCTCCATTTAATTTTAGTTTAGGATATATCAAAGATGCATCTGGAATATTCAATTTTATTACATCATTTGCTTTATTCTTTTCTAATTCTACATAACTATGTAATAATGTCAATGAATCAAATGCAATCCTTTTGAACTTTTTTCTAAATTTCAGTTCTTTAAATTTCTTATTAGCCTCTTCTACCTTTTGGGTGGTGCCGACAAATTGGTAACCTGAATTAATAACAGCATCCCTCAAGATACTCAAAAAAGCTCTAAGTTCATCATCTTTCAATATCTTTGCTTGATATCTTTGTAGTTGTGGAGTTTTCTTTAATTCTCCTCTATTACCACTCAATTCACCTGCATCTGGTGATTGGGCTTTACTTCTTTTTATTACAGTTTTGATTCTGTCATAACCTTCATATTTTTCCATAATAATCATCTCAAATTGTTCTTATACTCTTTCGCTGTTGACCCCTTCTAATTAAAGAAGTCATACCAGCATAACCAAAATTACTTTGTGGTTTAATAAATTGAAAACAAGGCATTGCAAATGAATCAAGTAAATCATCTGTTTCTCCCTTCATTGGTTTATAATCGGGAGTAAATGCTCTGAATTCTCTCATTAAATCTTTATCATTATAACTTTTTATTCTATTTTTATAACAAGCTATTCTGAATAAATTATACATATCCCTTTTATCTTTAACAAAACTAAATTCTTCTACTCTACTTCCGAATTTAATCTTGAACCAATCATAAAAATTTGAACCTGCACCCTGTGAATCAATATACCATTTCTTTATATTGAACTTCCTTTCAATATCCATAACATCTTCTCTTAATGTTGAATCTTTACCAACTGGATATCTTCTGTGATATATTCTTGTACAAGTATCTGTTTCTTTGTTATATTCAATTAATGTAATAACAGTATGTGAATTCTTACTTCCACCAAAATCTAAACCTGCATATACATCTTTGCCATAGGTTAAATACATATCAGCATTTGAATCAAATACCTTCTGAATGTGGTCATCTTCATTAAAGAATGAATCACCTACATCTATAAATTCAGCTAAATATTCTTGTCTGAATCTATCATATTCACCATTAGCTATATACATCTGTTTATCTTTTTCTACATTAGCTTGATAAGTTTCATCTTTAACAGCATAATATGGTATCCATAACATTTCATAATCTTTTTGATGTCCATCAATAGGACATAAATCATAAAATAACCCTGCTGGTTTCTTTGGAGTTGAAGTCACCCAATATTTACAATTTGGTGCTGTTAATTTCATAGGATTAACAATCTCGTAATATACTTCTTTAGCTTCAATACCACTATTAACATAATCCCAAATA
>RZYO01000222.1 GCA_009930325.1 Spirochaetia bacterium
GTTATTATTACTTTAGAAATTTAACATTTTCACTCATTTAACCTTTAAAACTTAGAAAACTAAACATAGAACATTTTTTCAATTATTTTAATTTTTTTATATCATAATCAGGAAATTTACCTGTTACTCTGAATAAATGGATATTTTCTCTTTTCACTCCATAATTTCTAGCAATTAATTCATAATCAGCCATCAGTTGTTGTCTTTGTTTACATTCGTGCCCATAACTGCTTTTAACTTCAAAAGCATAAGCATATCTTCTATTTCTTGCAATACATATAACATCAGCTTCGTGTGCTCTTCCACTTAAACTATAACACATCTCTATTTCTATTACTCTATTATTATTAAAATTCCTTAATCTATTCTCTAAATCTCTTACAACTTTATTATGATTTTCTTTACAATCATTTTTTTTATTAGAATAAAAATCTTCTTCAATATACTTATCAATACCTTCCAAACAAAACCAACTACTAGCAGGTCCATACTTTAAATTAAATTCATCACAATTTATCATTACCACCAAATTCTAAACCTACTACATAACTAATATGTTTATAATAATTGCAATACATTTTTAATCTATTTTTATCGTTCCTATAATAACAGAAATCTAATTCATAATGACTACAATATAATTCTCCATCCTTATTTTTTAATGTTGGACTTATACATTCATTTTCAAAACAAGTAGGCTCTAATATTTCTTCTAAATTTATCTCCATTTATATCAACCAAAAAAAATATACTCAAATATTACAACTTTTTTATCAAATTATGCTTATTATATACCAAATTTACAAAAAATATACCATTTTTTTGCATATTTTTATTTTACGATTAAATCTTTTATTTTTTACTCATATAATCAACGACATTTAACAACTCTATCTCTCATATATATTTAATCAAAAAAAAGAAAAAAATTAAATAATGTTTATTACAATAAGCCAAAATAATACTTATTTCTCTTTAATACAAACATAAACTTTTTTATCTATCTTTTTACCAAAAAATCCTAAAATACTATTAAAAAATATTCTAAATTCTTCTTCACTTACTTTTCCATCTTTGTCTTTATCTAAACTATTTACAAATAAATTTAATAAAAATTCTAATAGTTTAAATAATATATTTCCTATCCATTTTTTCATTTTTCAAAACCCACTGCCATATAGTATGAAAAATAAACTAAACAAATAAAACATAGGTATTATCCATAAAATTAAAACACTTCTGTTATAAATATCATACACACTCTGCTCTATAATACCATTATCATCACTTAACTCACTCATATATCTAGCATTCCAACTCAAATCAATATTATGTAAACTACTAGCACTAGCCATTACACACAAAAGAAATAAAAACAAACCAAATCCAACCATTAATCTATTTTTTAACACTACCACTATCAAGCACCACTCCAATGTTCCCACTAGCAACAGCTCTACCTTCTAATCTCTGCAACTTCTCATTTATATAATCAATATATCCATCATTCTCTAAATTATCAATAGACATACTAAATCCCATATTTATACCAGCTTCAGTCTTAATCTTAACTACCAATTGTTCTCCTCGTTCTTCAATACTTTTTATTTCATATTTCATTAATACCACATCTCTTATATTGTCACACTACTATTTAAATATTTATAATATTCTGTCTAATTCAAATTATGTTCTAAGTTAACTATACATTTAACCAAATCAGGACTACTATTATTAGTTTTAACTTCTACCTTCCAATATCCCTCTGCATCAGGATAATTTCCACCATCACTTATATCAACACCATAATCTAATATTTTACCTGTATTTACTACTTCATTTTTTAAAATCCAAACACTACCATCCCAATAATACAATCCTATACTACTTATTTCTGTTGCATTAATACTACTAGCATCTCCACTTCCTGTTCCTATTGTAATATTATGTGTATGTTCGGGGTCAGTTATATTAAGGTCGTGATTATGGTTAGGGTCAATATAATCTAAATCGTGGCTATGTTTCTTAACCCAACTTACAATCAAAGTTTGACAAATACTAACACTCTCTCCCATTGTATTATAGATTCTTGCTCTAATACTATCTCTTTTTAATACATTACTATTAACAACATTATAACTCTTAGTTGTTGGGTTTCTCATTTCTCTTTCATTATCCCAATCAACATAATAAACAGGAGGGTCCCCTGTACTAGCTAACCAAGCATCAGTTAAAAAATTCCTTCCTTCAGGTCTATATACAAATTGGTTTTGCATCAATAATAAATTAAAATCACTACCACTATACACAACATCATAAATCATAACATCTACCAATCCACTATCAGCACCTGTCAAAAATTCTATTGTATAACTAACATTAACCCAATCTATTTCCCCTGTTATATTAGGAATATTTACACTCAAATAACTACTATAACTATTATTACCAACAATCTCAAGAATACTACTACTTACACTATTCTTATCAGCAACAATATCACTAGGGTCTTCATTTATACTAACTCCACTATTGTTAGCATCATTTAAAGCTGTTATATCAGTTCCAGCATCATCAGCACTACTAGTACCTACACTACTTCTATATTTATCCACTTCATAACTAACACTAAATCTTTTTAAATTATTATTACCATTATAATCAATTAAACTACCTTCAGGTATATACACACCAATCCTCAAAGGATAAACACTATTACAATTTATCATACCTTCATAATTTTGTGTATTACCACTGCCCTGACTATAAGTATTACTAGTAATTATATTCTCATTTATCCTATTTATATTTTTATTACTACTTCTAATTACCTGACTATATTCTTTGTTAGTTACAACTAATTTAATATAATCACTTCCTAATTTACTCCCTTTTTCTATCTCTACTATTCTATACTCAATATTATTAATATCTTTTTCAGGTGCATTTATTGTAATTACATCTCCCAATTCAAACTTAATATAAGGGTTTAAAACATCAAAATTTATCAAACTTACATTTTGCTTTTCTTTTGCTAATATACTATTAGCAATTAACTGACATTCATCATTACTTTTTAAGCTCCTATCAGTAACAATCTTAACCATCTTTATATCGCCAACAGCAACATCACTAGCAGTAGCCTTAACCTGATAAGCACCATCTCCTGCTCCATATACCTTAACTACATTAGCAGGATGTAAATTAGGATTATTTTTCATATTATCTAT
>RZYO01000077.1 GCA_009930325.1 Spirochaetia bacterium
AATTAAAAGATATTTGCAAGATTAAGTTGGACCCTTATCTTTGCAAAACTAAACACAATTATTTATTTTCATAAAATGCATTTACCTTTTCAAAGAACATGAATAAATAATTCTATATTTGGTGAAAAAAAGATAGTTATGTAATAAAAAAAGTATGTTATAATTAAAGTCAAAGTGTATGTAGTTTATTATTTAGCGATTCATGTTTAAAAATGAAGGGGATAATGAAAGTTTTTAATAAAAAAAATAATAATATAGTTTTTGTTTATTTTATTATATTTTTAATTGGAGTGATTATTGCTCTTTTTTATAAACTAAATATTGATAAAACATATAATAAATTTTGTGAAAGTTCTATCGAACAGTCAAAAAAGGAATTAAAAAATTCTGTTGAAAATTTAATTATTGTTATTGATGAAATCCGTACTAATGAACTCTCTTGTGCTTGTGATGATCAAATAATATCTGATGATATCTTACTAAATGATAATATAAAGAAACAAATTCATGACTTAATTTTAAACCTAAAATTTTATAGAAATCAGTATTTTTGGGTTAATGAAATTGTGAATTATGAAGGTGGTGATGATTATGCTATTAGAATAATTCATCAAAACCTTAAAGATACTGAAGGAATGTATTTATCAACAAATATTAGAGATATACAAAATAACCTACCATATAAAACTGAATTAGAAGGAATTATTGAAAATGGTGAAATATATCAAAGCTATTATTTTAAGAATATACTTGATGATCGTATTATAGAAAAACTCTCTTATGCAAAATTATATAAGCCATATGATTGGATAGTTGCCTCAGGAATTCCCTATGAAGATATCTATGCTCAAGCTAATTCTTTTTACAAATCTAGCAAATCGTTCCTTCCTATTATATATTTAATTGATTTGTTTTTTGTGATTTTAACTTGTATTGCATACACATTATACAGAAAAAAGAAGATTTCAGAAGAGAATGAAAAGTTAGCAATAAGAAAGAATATGATTAAATCAGAGTTTATTGCAAACATGTCTCATGATTTAAGAACGCCTTTAAATGCGATAGTTGGATTAACTGAATTAGCAAATAATAGTAATCTTGATAAAAATGAGATTTTTGATTATTTGTATAAAATTGATATTTCATCAAAGTTTTTATTATCATTAATAGATGATATTTTAGATATTTCTGCAATTGAAGAAGGTAAAATGTCGATTCGATATAATTATTTTGACATTAAAGATTTAATTTATCCTTTGGTAAGTTTGTTTTATTTGCAAAGTCATGAAAAGGGGATTGTCTTTAATTGTTATTGTGAAAATATAGAATTTGAGAATTTATATGGCGATGTTTTTAGAATTAAACAGATAATTTCTAATTTATTATCCAATTCGATTAAGTTTACTGATAAAGGGGGGTATGTAAATTTAATCATTAAGCAATTAAAAAATAATGATAATACAGTATCCTTGTTAATTGAGGTAAAAGATTCTGGGTGTGGAATTGAAAAAGCACAATTAGATAAAATATTTAATAAGTTTGAACAAGCTTCTGATAGTGTAAAAGAAAAATATGGCGGAAGCGGATTGGGGTTATCTATTGTAAAGAGTCTAGTTTATTTGATGGATGGTAAAATAAATGTTCAATCAAGAATAAATGAAGGTACCAGTTTTATAATTAACTTAGATTTCACTTACGAAGAAAATGAAATAAAAAATAATAATATAATAAATAAAAAGATTTTAGTGATTGATAATGAAAAATCTTGCAATTCTATAAATGCTGTTTGTAAAAAAATAAATATTGAAAGTGACTTTGATAATACTTTACAAAATGGAATTAATAGAATTAAAAATAATAATAAAAAGAAAAAAACTTATGATTATATTTTAGTAAATATTGATTTTGAAAATACTGAAGAGATGATTTATTTTGAAGAACTTCAAAATATTGTTAATTTAAGTTTGACAAAAATATTAGTCTTAACTTATGTGAAAAATTATGTAAATTTTAACCAAAACTTTGGATTTGTAAATAAACCTATTTTAAAGTCTTCATTAATAGAACTCTTTGATAAAGATAGACTTGAAAGTAATATAGTCTCAAATAGTTCATCTGAGACAGTTGATGGCCTTTGTGTTTTAGTTGTTGAAGATAATGAGATTAATCAATTAGTAGCAAAGAAAATTATTGAATCTAAAAAAGCGATAGTTGAAATAGCAAATAATGGACAAGAGGCTATTCAAATTTTTGAAGATAAAGGTAATAATTACTTTGATTTAATTCTTATGGATTATCAGATGCCTATTATTAATGGAATTGAAGCTACTAAAATAATAAGGAAAAGTTCTTTAAGCTATTCAAATAATATTAAAATTTATGCCATGACTGCAAATACGACAAGAGAAGATGTAAGTGCTTGCTTATTAGCAGGAATGGATGGACATATTTCTAAGCCAATTGATGTAAAATTATTGATGCAAATATTAATTGATATATATAATAAAAAGAGTAAGAAATAATATTTATCTCTTACTCTTGATTTATTAATAATTAGTTATTTTATAAATTCCATTTAGCTTTTAATTTTGCTAATTCACCATTTTCTTCTAATTTCTTTAATCCATCATTTACAATGTTTAAAGTTTTTGTGTCACCTTTCTTAAATGCCATTGCGATAGGTTCAACATCACTGCTTGCAATACCTGTAATTTTTAATTTTCCATTATAGTTTTCATTTAATAAAACATAATCACTTGCAACAACACTGTCGGTAATAACACAATCTAAATTTCCATTAATCATATCTTCTATTGCTAAAGCGATATTATCATAAGCTTTAATATCAATATCTAGGTCTTTATTATCTAATAATACTAAATGGCCTGTTGTTCCAATTTGAACACCAACTTTTTTCCCATTCACATCTTTTAAGCTTTTTAACCCAGTTGATTTCATTGGTGCAATAATACTTTGAGTTATTTCAATTACTGGTGTTGAGAATTCCATTTTTGGTTTTCTTTCTTCAGTAACTGAAACACCACTTGCAATCAAATCATAAGCACCATTAGCAAGACCCGCAAAAATACCATCCCAAGCTACATTTACAATTTTAAATTTATAATCTGTCACATTTTCTAAAGCCCCAATTAACTCAATTTCAAATCCAGCTAAATCGCCATTTTTGTCAACAAATTCTAATGGTGGCCATTCACAGTTACTTGCAACAACTAAAGTGTTATCATCTTCGCTTTGTCCGTTTGCATAAATATTAAAATTAAAGATTGTTAAAATCCCTAGTAAAATAAATAAATTTTTTTTCATTATAATCTCTCCTAATTGAATATTACATATTAATTAATTGTGATTATGCATAAATATACATTATATGTCAATATAATATGTATATTTATTTATAAAAAAAATATGTTTAAAATGTTGATAATGAATATTTATTTGATATATTAAGAATAAATATAGAAAAATAATAATTAAATATTCATGATAATAAAAATTATATTTAAATTTAGAATGTAAAGGCTCCATATATTCCAACAATTAATCCAAGAATTGCCCCAAAAAAGACTTGAGAAAAAGAATGTCCTAACATAGTTTTTAAATTAGCTTGTGTAAATTGCCCTTCTTCATGTATTTCTATGAAGATTCTACTCCATTCATTTAAAAGTTCTGCTTGCTTTCCAGCTTCCTTTCTAATTCCCATTGCATCATGAATTACTATTGTGCCAAAAACTGCTGATATAGCAAATAATGTAGATCCTATTCCATATCTTAGTGCTATCGTTGTAGTTAAAGCTATAACTGTTGCGGTATGGCTTGAAGGCATTCCACCTGTTGAAAAAGCTCTTTTTATATCAAATTTATCGCCTACAATTACAGATATTATTGGTTTTACAAATTGCGCAATAATGCATGCAAAAAAAGCAGATAAAAAGGGAGCATTTGTTAATAAATTATTATCCATGCATTAAAAAATATCTCATTTTTAATAATAAAACAAGACTTTTTTATATATGTATGATAATCTAATCAAAATTTAATAATTAAAGCGGAATTTTTATGAATCAAGACAATAAACAGTTATTGTTTTTAAGTACTACATCTTTTGTTGCTCAGATGATAATATCTATGATAAATTTATCTTTAGTATTTTATCTAAAAGATTATTTTTCATATTCTCCTTCTAAAATAGCTATTGCTATTTCATCTTTTTCCATCTCTTATGTATTGTTTTGTATAATAGGTGAAAAACCTACTAATAACTTCAGCCCGAGACATACAATTTTTGTTGGATTAATGGGTATGGGTATCTCAATTATTTTATTTCTTTTTTCTAAAAATTACTTCTTCATTTTATTAACATTATCTATTTATGGTGCTTTTATGGCTTTGTTATGGCCACATATGGAAACCTGGTATTCAAGAGGTAGAGAGAAAAAAGATTTAAATAAAGCTATTAGCTATTTTAATTTATCTTGGAGTCTTGGAACTGCAATTTCTGCTATTGTTTGTGGCGTTTTAACTGAAATAAATGGTGTATTACCATTAATTGTTGGAATTGTTGTTTTTATTATTCTATCACTATTTGTAATTATTTTAACTTCACAATTACCTTATTTAAAAGCTGTTGAAAGTGAAAAGCAATATAAAAAATCTAATAATGTTATAGACGAGAGTACTCCATTAAGATTTCTTGCTTGGTGTGCAGTAATTTTGGGGTATTCTTTTTTAGGTATGTTATCCAATATTTTCCCATTATATGCTAGAGAAGTTTTATTTTTAAATGAAACAAGAATAGGCTTTTTACTTTGGAGTAGAGGTTTAGTCAGTTGTCTTGCATTTTATTTTCTTGGTAAAATGTCCTTTTGGCACTTTAAAGGATTCTTAATAATATTATCGCAAATAATATTAGCAATATTAAGTTTTATTTCAATTTTTTTATCTTCTTATAATTCTTTATTTATTTTGTTTATTCTATTTGGTGTTATTTTTGCATTAATTTATATGCAAAGTATTTTCCACGGGGTTAGTGGATCTATTAATCGAACAAGAAGAATGATAATTCATGAGGTCTTATTAACAGGCGGTATGGTAATTGGTTCAATTGGAAGTGGATTCATTTATGAAAAAATTAATTTTCAAAGAGTAATGATTTATTTTAGCATATTTATGGCTATTGCTATTATCATAGAATTGATTGGTTCTTTAATTTTTAAAATAATAAATAATAAATAATATTTGGTTAATATTTTCAATATATCAAAATTCTTAATAGAATATATATAAAATATGTATATTTGGGTAGTTGAATATTATTGTTTTCTAATTATAATTTATTTAATAGGAGTAAAAATATATGGCAAAAACATTAACAGAAAAAATACTTTTAAATCATTTAGTTGAAGGGGAGTACCAAGTAGGAGAACCTATTGGAATTAAAATTGATCAAACTTTAACTCAAGATGCTACGGGGACTATGGCTTATTTACAATTTGAATCTATGGGATTAGATAAAGTTCAAAATGAACTTGCGGTTAGTTATGTAGATCATAATACTGTTCAAGTTGGATTTGAAAATGCGGATGACCATAAATATTTACAAAGTCTCGCAGCAAATAAAGGTATAATCTTTTCTCGACCCGGCAATGGTATTTGTCATCAAGTTCATTTAGAAAGATTTGGAGCTCCTGGGAAAACTCTTTTAGGTAGTGATTCACATACACCAACTGGTGGTGGATTATCAATGATAGCAATTGGAGCTGGTGGTTTAGATATAGCTGTCGCAATGGCCGGTGGTGCTTTTCATATAATTACTCCAAAAGTAATTGAAATTAGATTAACAAATAAACTTCGACCTTGGGTAAGTGCAAAAGATGTAATATTAACTGTTTTGCAAAAATTTGGGGTAAAAGGGAATGTAAATTGTATATTTGAATATACAGGTGAAGGTGTTAAATCTTTACAAGTCCCAGAAAGAGCAACAATCTGTAATATGGGTGCTGAATGTGGTGTTACAACTAGTATTTTCCCAAGTGACGAGAACACCAAACTTTTCTTAGATGCTCATAATAGAGGTGACTTATATGTAGAGTTAAGTGCTGATGAAGGTGCAAAATATGATTCTTTATTTGAAATTGATTTATCAAAAGTTGAACCTTTATGTGCTTGTCCTCATAGCCCAGGAAATATAAAAACTATAAAAGAGTTAGCTGGTAAAAAAATAGATCAAGTATTAATTGGTTCATGTACTAATTCTAGCTATGATGATATGAGAAAAGTAGCAAATATTCTTGACGGTAATATTGTACATCCTTCTGTAAGTCTAGGAGTAGCTCCAGGAAGTAGAGAAGTTCTTCTTATGTTAAGTGAAGATGGGAGTTTAGAAAAACTTGTAAAAGCAGGTGCAAGAATTCTTGAAAGTGCTTGTGGATTTTGTATTGGGAACCACCAAAGTCCTTCTAGTAATGCTGTTTCTTTAAGAACTTCAAATAGAAATTTCGAAGGAAGAAGTGGAACAAAAGATGCTCAACTTTATTTAGTCAGTCCTGAAACTGCTGCTTTAAGTGCAATAAGAGGTGTTTTTACTAATCCTCTTGATGAAAAGATTATTAAATATCCCGGATCTAAGATAGTTGATCATTTTACTGTTGATGATTCTATGTTTATTTTCCCTGATGAAAATTCAAGTAATGTTGAAATTATTAGAGGCCCAAACATAGGTAATCCACCTGAAAATATAGCTCTTCCTTATAATGTTAGTGGGGAAATCACTATTAAAGTTGGAGATAAAATTACTACAGATCATATTATGCCAGCTGGAGCAAGATTAAAATATAGATCAAATATACCAGCATATGCAGAATTTGTTTTTGAAAATGTTGATTCATCCTTTGCTTCTCGTTGTAAAGATAATATTAATAATAATAAAAATAACTTTATTGTAGCCGGAGCCTCTTATGGACAAGGTTCTTCAAGAGAACATGCTGCAATCTGCCCAATGTATTTAGGTGTAAAAGTTGTTCTTGCTGTATCAATAGAAAGAATTCATCAAAATAATTTATGTAATTTTGGTATTGTTCCTTTAATTTTTACTAATGAAGAAGATTACAATGATATTAAACAAGGTGAAGATATCTTTATTGAAGATCTTCCTGACCAAATAACAATGGCTCATTTAGAGAATAATCCAGTAATAGTAAAAATTGGAAATAGAAACATAAAAATGAAATGTGATATTACAAAAGAACAGTTAGATATGTTAGTTGCTGGTGGATTATTAAACTTATTAAAAAATAAATAATTAACTAATTCATAATTAATATAAGTTAAGCTCAGGTTTTACCTGAGCTTAATACTTTGTATAAATATTAAAATTATTTATCTTTTTGACTTTCTAAATAAGTATTAATTTCAGATTCATTTAATACCCCGGAACTTGAAACATAATAGTTTCTTGTCCAAAGAGTTGGTATCTTTGTTCTTAATTGAAGAAACTCTTCTCTTAGTGTTTTTGAAGAACAACCTTTAAATTGTTGAACAATGAAATGAGGACTGTCTTCTGGATTTGCTTTGACAAATAAATGAACACACTCTGGCATTATTTCCATGGAAACAATAATTATGTCAATTTCTTTTGCTCGATTGTAAAGTAATTCTTCTAATCTTTTTTTTACATCATTGACTAGTAGCTCTCTTTTGTATTTTACACACCAAAGTATATGATAATACAAACTGGAACTGGTTTCATCACTTGATTTCCATCTTTTGTTATTCATACATATACAATACCATTAATTAACTTAATTTTAAAGATAAAAAATGTCTTCAAATGAAGACATTTTCTAAAATTTATCTTTGGTCAATTGGAACAACTGTTCTTAAATTAAGACCAGTATATACTTGTCTTGGTCTACCAATTTTTTGATATGGATCTTTATTCCATTCTAAGTAATGTGCTATCCAACCAGGTAGTCGTCCTAATGCAAACATTACAGTAAACATTGAAGAAGGAATTCCCATATAATGGAAAATAATACCGGTATAGAAATCTACATTAGGATACAAGTTTTTCTCAATGAAATATGGGTCTTTTAGAGCTTTTTCTTCTAATTCTAAAGCAATATTTAAAAGTGGATCTTTGTTTGCATCTTCACCGAGTACTTCTCTACATAGCTTTTTAGCAATTTTTGCTCTTGGATCATATGTTTTGTATACTCTGTGGCCAAATCCAGAAAGTCTAAAGTCATCATTTTTATCTTTTGATTTGTTGATAACTTCCTCAATACTCCATCCTTCATTTTTTATTTTTTCTAACATTTCTAGTACTGCTTGGTTTGCACCACCATGTTTTTTGCCCCAAAGAGCACAACACCCAGCTGATACTGAAGCATATAGATTTGCTGCAGATGAACCCACTAATCTTACAGCACTAGTAGAACAGTTTTGTTCGTGGTCAGCATGTAAAATTAAAAGTTTATTTAAAGCAATAACTTGTTTAGGATCTGCTTGATAATTTTTTACAGGAGAGTCAAACATCATATGTAGAAAGTTTTCACAATAAGAATATTTGTATGATGGGTTAACTATATCTTCACCTTTAGATTGTCTATAAGTATAAGCAGCTATTGTTCTCATTTTTGAGAGTAATCGTGTTACTGTTAAGTCAAGATGATCTTCAGGATTTTCATCGTTATCTAATTCTGGATAGAATGCAGATAAAGACGCAACCATTGCAGAAAGAATACTCATTGGATGTGCTCTTTGTGGATAACTTCTAAAGAATAATTGCATGTCAGTATGAAGCATAGAATGTTTATTTAACAATTCTTGATATGCGTGTCTTTGTTCTCTATTAGGCAATTCATCTTTAATTAAAAGGTAAGCTACTTCAACGAAATCACAATTTTCAACTAAATCTTCAATGTCATATCCACGGTATCTTAAAATACCTTTTTCACCGTCAACAAAGCATATTGAGCTTTGACATGAACCTGTATTTGCAAATCCAGGGTCGTAAGTTAAAATACCTGTTTTTGCTCTTAATGAAGAAATATCTATTGATGTAATATCGACATTATCATGAATCACATCTAGTTTTATTTCTTGGTTCTCAACAATTAAGGTTGCCCCTTCTTTTTTTATTTCCATGTTTTCTCCTTTTTTTTAAGAATTATTTATTTCATTTAGTGCTAAAATTAATGCTTGAGTTCCAAGATTGCCTTTCCCATTTGCTTGTAACTTTTCATATAATTTTTCAATTAACTCTAAAGTAGGAAGATGTAAATTTAAATTTTTACATTCCTGTAATGCTATTTTCATATCTTTTACAAAGTGGTCAATATAAAATCCTGGGGCATAGTTGTTTTTGATTATTCTTGGCGCAAGATTATCTAAAGTCCAACATCCTGCAGCACCACTTTTTATAGTATCAATTAATAAATTTAAGTCTAATCCATTTTTTTGTGAATACAATAAAGCTTCACAAACTCCACCCATAGTGCCTGCAATAGTAATTTGATTTGCCATCTTTGTGTGGCTTCCAGAACCTGCAGGTCCTTCTAAAATATAACTTTTACCAAGTATTTTAAAATATTCAATCATGCTGTCGAAAGTGTTTTTTTCACCACCCACCATAATAGAAAGTGTTCCATTTTTTGCTCCAATATCTCCTCCGGAAACAGGAGCATCTAATGTTGAGATACCAAGCGTTTTACCTTTTTCAAATATTTTTTTTGAAAGAGTGGGGCTGGTTGTTGTCATATCACAAAAAATTTGTCCTTTTCTTCCTTCTGAAAATAAACCATTTTCACCGAAATATACTTCTTCAACATCATTAACAAAACCTACAATTGTAAATACAATATCACTATTTTTTGCAATTTCAGCAGGAGAATTAAGAAAGGTTGCACCTTTATCAATTAAATTTTGTGCTTTACTTTTTGTCCTATTATAAATATTAACACTATAGCCTTGATTTATTAATCTATCACACATAGATAAACCCATTACTCCTGTCCCTATCCAACCTATTTTTTTATTCATAAACTCCTCCTTACTTTAGTATATCATTTATTGCTTTTTTATTCATTATTTAGATGTTGTATATTAAATTTGTTATATTTAAATTTATATACTAATATTAAAAAACCAGATTCTTTTTAGAATCTGGCTCTTATGAAATATTTAAAATTTCTAATAAATTATATTTAGATTTTCTTTATATTTCTTAAAAAGAGCTAGAGTCTTTTTTCTGTCTTGCTGTTCAATTTTAACAATTTTATCATCATTACAATTATTTTGAATGAAGGAATAGATAAAATCATCTCTGAACCCAATTTCTGCCGCGTCTTGAGCAGTACATCCGTAAATAATTTTATCAATATTTGCCCATATTGCCGCGCTCATACACATCGGACAAGGGTAACATGTTGAATATAGAGTACAACCAGATAAATCATGAGTATTTAATGCTTTAGAAGCTTTTCTTATTGCATTAATTTCTGCATGAGCTGTTGCATCATGTGAGTCTAAAACAGAATTGCTAGCTACATAAACATTATTATTTTTATCAACAATTGCAGCACCAAAAGGTCCACCAATACCTTGACTCATTGTATTGTCAGCTTGTTCAATTGCTTTATCCATAATTGATTTATCCATAATATACTCACAATTAATAAATGTATTTTTTTTCATTATAAACAAAAAAATCAACATTATGCAACAGTCTTCGAATTAATTAAAAATAAGAGATACTAAAAAGTATCTCTCTATTGATTATTTTGATCTTGCTGCAGAAGCCATTAAACGGATAGCATTAATGTTAATAAAGCCTTTGCAATCAACAGGTTGATAACCTCCGCTTACTTCCATAGATCCTAGTTCTTCGTTGTAAAGCGATACATCACTAGAAATACCAGCCATTATAATATTACCTTTATAAAGAACAACTTTTGAAGTTCCAGTTACATTTTTTTGGCTTTGATTCATTGCTGCCTCTAACATATCGAATTCAGGAGCATGCCAATAACCATTATAAATTAATTCAGCATATTTTGGCATCAAGCTATCTCTTAAATGCATTACTTCTTTATCCATTGTAATACCTTCGAGATTGTGGTGAGCCTGCCATAATATTGAACAACCAGGAGTTTCGTAAACGCCACGACTCTTGATTCCAATATAACGGTTTTCTACCATATCAACTCTTCCGATAGCATTGTCATGACCAACTTTGTTTAAGTATAAAATCATTTCTAATGGGTCAGTTACTGTCGTATTAGTATTTTCATTTGTAACAGAAATAGGTACACCATCTTTAAATTCAAAAGTTAATTGAGTTTCTTCATCTGGAGCATCCTTTAATGATACTGTCAAATTAAAGACATCTTCAGGACATCTTTTGCTGGCATCTTCTAAAATACCTGCTTCATGAGAAATATGAATTATATTTTCATCTTCACTGAAAGGTTTTTTTACAGAAGCTTTTATTGGAATGTTATATTTTTCTGCATAGTTAATCATATCTGAACGACCTTGAAATTCGCTAAGCCATTCAGGATCTTTCCATGGTGCAATAATTTTAACTTCAGGCATGTGCATATAATAACCAAATTCAAAACGTACTTGGTCATTACCTTTTCCGGTTGCACCATGAGCTACATATACTGTATTTTCTTTTTTTGCAATTTCAATATGACGTTTAGCAATTATTGGACGTGCAATTGAAGTTCCTAATAAATAAGTGCCTTCATAAATCGCATTTGCTTTCATCGCTGGAATAATATAATCAGTTACTAATTCTTTTCTTAAATCTTCAATGTAAACTTTTGAAGCACCACTTGCGTATGCTTTTTCTTCAATTGCTTTAAAATCTTCTTGTTGCCCTACATTTGCAACATATGCAATTACTTCAAAATCTTTATTTGTTAACCATTTTAGAATAACTGATGTATCTAAACCGCCGCTATATGCTAATATTACTTTTTTCTTACTCATTGTTCCTTATCTCCTTAAAGATAATATAATTGTGGATATTATGCATAAATATACATTGTTGTTCAAGTAGTTTTGTGAATAAATATTTAATTTTTTTCAATTTTATGTATTGTATATAGGGTTTAGTTAATAAATATTCATTATTTATCGTATAATTAGTAATAAAATTATAAATTTTTATTTATAATTAAGGTTTTTCTTTTTTATATTCTAAAAGAAAAATGTATAAAATTAAAAATATTAATTATTTTTTTATTGACAAATAAATTTTAATTAATGATAATATGTGATATCATATTGATATCTAATGAGAGGAAATATTTATGATTAATTTTAAAAACTTGAGCAAACAATATCAAAAGGATAAACCTTTTGCTGTCGATAATTTAAATTTAGAGGTAAAAAAAGGTGAAATCTTTGGTTTCTTAGGCCCTAATGGAGCAGGAAAAAGTACTACAATAAATATGTTAATGGGCGTCCTTAAACCTACATCTGGTTCAATAATTGTGGATGGGCATAGTGTTGGGGAAGAAAGTATGATTACAAAATCAATGATAGGTTTTGTACCTGACGAACCTTTATTCTATGAAAGAATGACAGGATTACAACATCTTTCATTTATTTGTGATGTTTTTAATGTTGATAAAAGTGTTCGTAAAGAAAGATCTGATCGTTTAGTTAAATTATTTAATTTAGAGAAAGCAATTTCTGATAGAATATCTTCATATTCTCATGGGATGAAACAAAAATTAGGTGTTATTTCAGCGCTAATTCATGAACCTAAACTATTAATTTTGGATGAACCAATGGTTGGGTTAGATCCAAAAGCTTCATTTATTTTAAAAGATGTTATGAGGCGTTTTTGTGATAAAGGTGGAACAGTCTTTTTTTCAACACATGTTATGGAAGTTGCTCAAAACCTTTGTGATTCAATTGCTATAATAAATAAAGGTGAAATTGTGTTAAATACTTCATTAAAAGATTTTAATGAAAAAGAAAATGCTTCATTGGAAAATTTATTTTTAGAATTAACAGGAAATGAAGATCTTGAAGCTGTTGTTGATGAGGCTATGCTATGAGAATAGATGTTGTATTATCTTTAATAAAAAACCAGATAATTGCTGCAAAACCACTAGAACAATTTGTATCAAGTTCCTCAAAAAGAAAAAATAAATTATTGAATTTTATATTAAGAATTTTGGGAATTATTTTGATCTCTTCCAGTTTTATTTTTCTTCTTGGATCAAATTATTTTGGATATCTTTATATTTCAAATAGCTTAAATATATTAAATAAAGGAATTGCTTTTTGCTCTTTTACAGCTACAATTTTGCTTCTTTTTATTAATACTACATTTCTTGAATTTACTTATTTTAGAGGAAAAGATGTTAATTTATGGTATTTATTACCAATTTCGAAAAGTGAATTTTTTGTTTCAAGATTTTTAGTAAGTTATATTTATTCATTATTTACTAATATAATTATAACATTACCATTAGTCGTTGCAATTATTTATTTTTCGGGATTTTCCATTTTATCTTTAATTTCTTCAATATTATTATTTTTATTGTTACCTATATTGCCTTTGATTATAAGTAGTATTCTTGTAACATTGAAAGTTTATATTTTTAAAGGGAAAAGCATTAAATTAGTAGATTTTTTATTTAATAATGGGCCATTTTTAGCAGGTATTTTATATATTAGTAGTTCATCAAACAAAATGATAACAATGTTAAGTACTAATGATTTGTCAAACCAAGCTAATTTCTATAATGAATTTATTTCTAATATTGGCTCTCTTCCATACTTTAGTTCTTTAGGCCAGATGTTTTTTTCCCCTATTTCTTTATTGATGATTCTTTTGATTGTAGTTATTTCTTTCTTGATTTCTTATTTTTTAATTTCCCCATTATATCATAATTGTTTAGATTTAATAAAATCTGCAAATGATAATTACAAAAAGAAAAAGAAGGTTAATAATGATGAAGATACGATAAAAGGCTCTTCTTTAATTATTTCATTAATAAAAAGAGAATTATTTATCTTACAAGGAGAAAAGGGTTTTTTAAGTGAAAGTATCGGGGAAGCATTAATTCCATTTATTTTAATAATTGTTTGGAAAATTACAGGAAGCCTTGATTCAATAAATGAATTGATTGTTATGCTTTCCAGTAGTAGTTATTTTATCGCTGGTATATTTTTGATTGTTCAACTATTTGGGGCTATGGTATTAATATCATCAACATCGATAAGTAGAGAAGGTAAGTTGTTTAAAATTAATAAATTATTACCGATTCCTGTTAAAAAAATTATTGAAGCAAAAGTTGCTTTTCATTTAATATTTATTACTTTTTTCCAGATGATTTTTTTGATTATATTTGTTATTTTCTTAAAACTTGATTTGAAACTTTTATATTGGATGATTCCACTTTATTTAATAAATAGTATTAATATTTCATTATCAGGTTTATTTTTAGATTACAATAACCCAAAATTAGAATGGGAAGTTGCTATTAGTGCGATGAAAAGGAATATGAATGGGATGATAGGAATGTTAGTTGGTCTTTTAGTAATAGCACCATCAATCTTAATATTATTTTTCCTTTATGATTATTTATTTATTGCATTTATATTTTCCCTTATTCTCTTATATGTCCTTTGGAATTTAGTAAATAGGGCAGCAAATAAGTTAATTTATCAATAATTTGGGTAAACTCAAAGAATATTTTTTATTGTAAAAGACTGTTTTCTTTTGAAGATGGTCTTTTATAATTTTTTTGTAAAAATTCTTTACTCAATACTAATAATAAAGTAGACTTTCAAATGCCATAATTTTATTTATGGGAAACGTAAATTATTTATTTAAGGATAAAATCAGTATGACTTTTGGTTAAAAAAAATGGCTCTTTTAGTTAATATAAGTGATTAGCCTCATTTTTGTAATGCTTGAGGAAATTGTTTGTTTCTAATTTCTTTATTTGTAACTGTTTTTTGTCCA
>RZYO01000007.1 GCA_009930325.1 Spirochaetia bacterium
TGCTTTTTGCTTCTTTTCTTTGTTTGTCATAGTTAAATTATAATTGATAGAATTTCGCTTGTAAAGTAAAATCACTTTTATTTACGAAATAAGCCAAACAATATATAAAAACCTCCTAAATACAAAGGTACCCAAACATAGGGTATCTTTTAAAATTAGTATCAACTATAATTTGTTAGTCTAAAACTATTTGCCACTTGTAATTTCTTTAATAAGTGGTAGTATTTATATATAATCTTATTAAAAGATTACTCATTATTTTTTTTATAAGGAGAAAACAAATGAATAAACAAGTATCAGCTTTATTAAACGATCAAGTAAATAAAGAATTCTTTTCTGCATACTTATATTTAAGTTTTTCTAATTACTTAGAAAGACAAGGATTAAGTGGATTTGCTAATTGGTATTATGTACAAGCTCAAGAAGAAAGAGATCATGCAATGTTATTTGTAAAATATATGCAAAACAATGATATAGAAGTAACTTTAAAAGCAATTGAGCAACCACAGAATACATGGGAAAATGAATTTGAAGTATTAAAAGAAGGACTAACCCACGAAATATATATTTCTGAATCTATTAATAATATCTATGCAGTAGCTATTGAAGCTAAAGAGTTTAGAACTACTCAATTTTTAGATTGGTTCATTAAAGAACAAGGTGAAGAAGAAACAAATGCAAGAGAATTAATAAGAAAGGCTGAAATTATTGGAACTGAAGGCAAAGCTCTATATTTATTAGACCAAGAACTTGCAAAACGTATTTATGCTCCACCATCATTAGTATTATAAAGAAATTTGTTTAACATAAATATTTAGTTAAGCAATTAATTATATCAAGTGTGTAAGTAATAGATTTTGCTTACACACTTATTTTTTATTTTTTTATTCTATTTTTCTATAAATAATATCTTCAATTTGTTTAGCAATTTCATCTATAGTTAATAAATCAGTATCAATAAAATGTGCATTCAAACTTTTAAAATATTTTTTTTCTTCATCTCTAAAGTTTTTCATATATTTATCAAAGAAATTTCTACTCCTACTCTTATCATTTTTTTTCCTTGAATAAAGTAGTTTATCATTTGCATCTAAATATATAATCAAATTTGAAAATTCATTATTAATTTGGTTTTTAATTATAGGTAAAATAGATTTGTTTTTAATATCATTATAATTTAATTCTAATTCCCTATTCCAATAAAAAATAATATCTTCTAATCCTTTATCAAAAATTAGAATATCTTTATCTGCTTTTTCTTTTCTTTCAATAATATCGTATATATAAATAAGTTGTTTAAAATCAAGAGTTAATATTGAACTCTCTCTTTTACAAATTGAATTAAATAGTTGATTATTTGCAACAGCATTTTCAAAAATGGCATATGCATTATTATTATTTTCTATAATCTTTTTAATAATGGTTGTTTTTCCAACTGCCATTGGCCCACTAATAGTTACCTTAAACATGTAAAAAGCCTATTGTTCCTTTTTTAATTCTTTTAATAATTCTTTTATATTCTTATTTTTCACAGGATGAATAAAATATGGTTCAATTTCACTTAATGGAATAAGTACAAAATCTCTTAAGCAAATTTCTGGATGAGGAATTATTAAAGACTCTTGAAAAATAATTTTATTAGAATAAAATAAGATATCAACATCTAAAGTTCTTTCTCCCCAATGTCTTACTCGTTCTCTTTTTGCCTTTACTTCTAAAGATTTACAAAATTCCAACAATTGGTATGGTGTTAAAATTGTTTTTATTTTTACAACTGCATTTAAAAATTTAGGTTGATCAAGAACGCCATAAGGTTCTGTTTCTATATATGAGGATTTTGATATCTCTACGATTTTATCACTCTTTTTTATTTCTTCACTAACTAAATCTAAATATCCTTTTCTATTTCCTAGATTTGAGCCTAGAGCTAAATAACAAGTATTCCAGGATCTTTCAATAGTTAAAGACACATTCTCAAACTCAGTCTCAATGGGGGCATTTGGCTTATTTATTGTAAAAACAATTTTATTAATTAAATTATATTTTAATAGAAGAAATTCACAGGCTTTATTTGCTAAAGTTTCCAATAATTCAAATTGATTATTTGTGCAAAAACTTACAATATCATTTGCAAAATACCCATAATGAACGGTTTTATTTAAATCTGAATTACACAAAGAGGTGTCTAAGAAAATTTCACAATCCACACTAAAAGTTTGTCCTTCAGTTTTTTCTTTTTCAAAAACTCCATGATAAGCAAAAAAACTTAATCCTTTTAAACTGATTTTATCCATTTATTTTCCTCTATTATAGATTTAGTCATTTTTATAACATCATAATTTTCTTCAACATCATGAACTCTTACAAGGCTTGCACCTTTTAATACAGCTACAGCTGTTGTTGCTAAAGTACCAAATAATCTTTCCTCTGTTTTATCTTTATCTAAAACATATCCAATTATTGATTTTCTAGATGTTGCAACCATTACAGGATATCCTAATCCAACTATTTTATCTGTTCTATTTATTACTTGTAGGTTTTGGTTATAATTTTTCTGAAAGCCAACGCCCCCATCAAGAATTATTTTATCTTCCCTGATACCATTTAATTTTGCAATTTCTAAACTTTCTTTTAAATCGCTTATAAAATCTTCAAAAAAATTATTATAATCATTCTTTTTTCTATTATGCATTAAACAATATGGGAGATTTGAAGAAGCAACAACTTTAGCCATATTGGAATCGTATTTTAATCCCCAAACATCATTTATCATATCTATCTGATAAACATTTGCTTTAACAACTTCACTTTTATAACTATCTAAAGAAATTGGTATATCAAAATTAGACCTAATTTTATCAATAATAGAAGAGACTCTATCTATTTCTTCGTTTATACTAATTTGAATATGATTAGGCCTTGTTGACTCTCCACCTACATCAATTATATCAACCCCTTCTCTTATCATTTTCTCTGTATGAAAAAGGGCTTTATCTATTGTATTAAATTTACCACCATCTGAAAAAGAATCTGGCGTTACATTTAAAATACCCATAATATAAACATTGTTAATAAAATCAAAGTTTTTATCTTTTATAATCATAAAGTTATTCCTTTATTCTTTCTCTCTTCATCCCAATTACAATCTTTAAAACTTAAACAATCAAAACAATTCCTACTAAGTTTATCAGCTTCTCTCAATAGTTTATTAATAACAATATGATCAAAGTCATTGTGAGCAATTATCGAAGAGACAATTATCTCAATTTCAGATTCAGAAAAATTACATTCACTTAATATAATAAGAGCTAAATCTTTAGAAGCCTTATTGTGCTTTATGTTTTTTGTATATTCTAAAGATCTTCCAATATCATGAAGTAAAGCAATAGCATAAATTATATCTTTCTTAAAATTTATTTTTTCTTCAAGATTCTTTATATACATTATTCTTGCCACATCTAAAAAATGAGATAAATTATGTTTACAAAAAATCCTATCAATTTCATATTTCTCAATTATTTTATAATTTTCTAAAAATACTTTATTATTTAATATTAAATTTATTCTATCCATTATTTATTAAATCCAATACATTTTTTTGAAGTTGATAATTATCTTTAAAAACACCTTTTGAAGAATAAGAAAGAGTTTTTGAACCAACTTTTTTAATACCCCGCATTGTCATACAAGTATGCTCAGCACTTACTACTACAAAAACACCTTTAGGCTTTAAATATTCATATATACTATCAGCAATTTGATTTGTTAATTGTTCTTGTAACTGTAATCTTCTCGCATATATTTCAACCGTTCTAGCAAGTTTACTTAATCCAACAACTTGAGTATTAGGGATATAGGCAATATGTACATTCCCCATAAATGGTAATAAATGATGTTCGCAAAGGGAGTGAAAATTTATATCTTTAACTAAAACTAGATCGCTATGATTGACACTAAAAACTTTACTTAGTGGCTCTTTTGCATTTAATGAATATCCACTTGTAAGTTCTTCATACATTTTAGCAACTCTTTTAGGAGTATCTTTAATTCCTTCCCTATTTAGATCTTCACCAATAGCTTCTAGGAACATTTCAATAGCTTTCTCAGCCTTAATTTTGTCAACCATTTCTAAATCCTCTATAGATATAATAACTCTTATATTTTCTTAAACAATCTATTTATTTTTATTAGTAATATCATAAAATAAAATTTATTTCATTGCTTTGTATAAGAAATAATATGAATACATTACAAAAGCTAGTAATTATATATAAAAGATTAACTTAAAAACTCTTTTAAAAAGAATAGAATTAAAAAGATTATTTATTGTTTTTATTAAAAATAAAGTAAATTAACAACTTCTTAATATTTAGGAAGTTATTAATTTAGTTTGTATTTTCAATATTTAAAGCATTGATAGAAAATACTTATGAATACTATTATCCTGTGTAAGTTCTGGATGAAAAGAAAGTGCTAATTGTTTTTTATATCTAACAGCTACTATTTTTTCATCAACTTTGGCTAATATTTCAACATCAGAAGCAGTTTTTTCAATATAAGGAGCTCTAATAAAAATCATATTAAAATTTCCTATCCCTTTTACTTCTTCATTTTTGATAAAACTTCCTAATTGTCTTCCATAAGCATTTCTCACAACTTTTACATCTAATGTTTTAAATGCTGTTTCACTTTGATTTTGAATTTCACTTGCCAAGAGAATAAGGCCAGCACAAGTTGCCATCACTGCAAGGCCCTTTTCAATTTTAATTTTCAAAGGTTCTAAAAGTCCCAATTCTTTTAGAAGCTTAATTTGAACAGTTGATTCTCCACCAGGTAATACTAAAGCATCAAAATCTTTTTCTATATCTTTTAATTGTCTTATTTCAAATGTTGAAACACCAAGTTCATCGAAAATTCTTTTATGCTCTATAAAAGCCCCTTGCAATGCTAAAATACCAATTTTCAATTTAGATACCTCTATTTGCCATAATGATCTTTATTTCTTCTTCATTAATTCCAACCATGGCTTCTCCTAAATCTTCACTTAACTTTGCAATTAATTTATAATCATTATAATTTGTAACAGCTTGTACTATTGCTTCTGCTCTCTTTTTAGGATTACCAGATTTAAATATTCCTGAACCCACAAAAACACCTTCTGCTCCTAATTGCATCATAAGAGCGGCATCAGCCGGAGTTGCAACTCCGCCTGCAGCAAAATTAACAACGGGAAGTCTTTTGTTTTTATGAACATATTCAATTAAATTAAATGGTACTTCTAATTCTTTTGCACAAAAAAATAATTCATCTTCTCTAAGAGCCCCAATTCTTGCAATTTCACTATTCATTGCTCTCATATGAGATACTGCTTGAATAACGTCTCCAGTTCCCGGTTCTCCTTTTGTTCTTATCATAGAAGCTCCTTCATTTATTCTTCTTAAAGCTTCTCCTAAGTTTTTAGCACCACAAACAAAAGGAACATTAAAATCTTTTTTATTAATATGATAAATACTATCTGCTGGTGATAACACTTCAGATTCATCTATATAATCTATTTCTAAAGCTTCTAATATTCTAGCTTCTATGAAATGACCAATCCTACATTTTGCCATTACAGGGATTGAAACGCAATCTTGTATTTCTCTAATCATCTTTGGATCACTCATTCGAGAAACACCACCAGCGGCTCTAATATCTGCGGGAATTCTCTCTAATGCCATTACTGCACAAGCCCCAGCTTCTTGAGCAATTTTAGCTTGCTCTCTATTAGTAACATCCATAATAACGCCACCTTTTAACATTTGAGCTAACTGCTTATTTAATTCATATCTTTCATTAATCATTTTATTCCTCCAATGAAAGCGATTATATTTAGGTATTGACATTATTAAAATATTCAATTTAATTATTTTTAATAAGACCAGATAATAACAGTTGTCTACAAAAGGGGAAAAAATGTTAACTTATAATTTAAATAATGAGAAAAGCCCTTTATATTTACAGATTTATGAAAATATTAAAAAAGATATATTAAATAGTAAAATCCTTCCAAATGAACAATTACCCTCGAAGAGAAAGCTATCTAATCATCTATGTGTAGCTTTAATTACTGTAGAAAATGCATATGAACAATTAATTGCTGAAGGTTATATTTATTCAATCGAAAAAAAAGGTTATTTTGTTTCTTCCTTAATTGAAAATAATCTATATTTGCATAAAAAAATTAATCAAGATAATGAAGTAAAACAAAAGATATTTATAGAAAAGCAAAAATCTAATTACTTTGATTTACAATCTTTAGAAGTTGATACTTCACTATTCCCTTTTTCAATTTTCTCTAAATTGATGAGAGAAGTAATCTCTGAAAAAAATAAAAATCTTTTAACAAAATTAGATAGTTTAGGTGTATATGAATTAAGATTAGCAATAAAAAAGCATTTAAACGCTTTTCAAGGGATTAATTTAAAAGAAGAGCAAATAATTATTGGAGCTGGTTCTGAATATTTATATTCTTTAATTATTAAATTATTAGGATATGATAGTCTCTTTGCATTAGAAAACCCAGGTTATAAAAAGATATCTAAAGTATATAATAGTAATAATGTAAAAATTAAATATGTTGATCTAGATGAGGATGGAATAAAAGTATCTAAATTAGTGGATGTTGATGTAATTCATATATCTCCTGCTCACCAGTTTCCAACAGGAATTGTGATGCCAATTAAAAGAAAACTAGATCTTTTAAAATGGGCAAGTGAAAAAGAAAATAGAATCATTATTGAAGATGATTATGATAGTGAATTTAGATTTAAAGGGGTGAGTGTTCCCTCTATTTTAAGTATTGATAAAAATGACAATGTTATCTATTTAAATACTTTTTCAAAAACAATCTCCCCTTCAATAAGAATTGCATATATGGTAATTCCTGAAAAATTAATCCCTATTTATAATGAAAAATTAGGGTTTCTTTCTTGCACTGTAGCAAGTATAGAGCAATATACATTAGCTCGTTTTATTGATGAAGGTTATTATGAAAGACATATTAATAAAATGAAGAATTATTATAGAAAGAAAAAAAACTTATTTTTTGATTTATTAAAAGAATCAAAATTAAATAATATATCAACAATTTACTATAAGGATTCAGGGCTTCACTTCTTGCTAGAATTAGATACAAACATAAGTGATCAAGAGTTAATAGAAAAAGCTTTTCAAAATGGAGTAAAAATAACTTGTTTATCACAATATTATTTAAAAGATTCATTAATTAAAGAACATGTTGTTATAATTAATTTTTCATTGATTTCAGAAACCAATTTTGAAAAAGTCATAAAGATTTTAGAAAAAATAATTTTATAACTTTAACATTTATAAACATGCACTATTTGTTAAAACAGTGCATGTTTATCTATATTTTATTAATTACTTACACTTTGTTTTAATTGAGAAGCAAATTCATATACTTTTTCAATTGAATTCCTTCCATGTTCTTCGATTATTTTTACAATAGCTGAACCAACTATTACACCATCACTTATACTCGCCATTTCTTTTGCTTGAATTGAATTACTAATACCAAAACCAATAGCACAAGGTATTTTTGGGTTTTCAACTTTTACTGTATCTATAAGTTGTTTTAAATTACTACTAAAACTATTTCTCTCTCCTGTGACTCCGAGAGAGGAAACACAATAGATAAAGCCTTTAGCTTCTTTTGATATTAACTTTACGCGATTTTGTGAAGTTGGAGCAATTAATGAAATGAAATCAACATTATGCTTTGAAAATTCAATTTCAAACTCACTTTTTTCTTCAAATGGAACATCAGGAAGAATTATTGCATCTACTTCTTCTTTTTCACATCGTTTTGCAAATCTCTCAATACCATAACTAAATATTACATTTGCATAAGTCATAAAAGCTAAAGGGATTTGTGTTTTCTCTCTTACTTTATTTACTAAATAAAACACATCATCACTACAACTCCCATTTTTCAAAGCTCTTTCACTTGCTTTCATTATAACAGGACCTTCTGCTGTTGGGTCTGAAAAAGGAATCCCTAATTCAATTAAATCACAACCGGCTTTATCTAATGCATAAATTAGTTTTTCAGTAGTTTCAATATCGGGATCACCCACAGTAATAAAAGCTATAAATGCTTTTCCATTTTCAAAGACTTTATTAATTTTACTCATTTATAGTTTCTCCTCGATATTTTGCTATTGAGACACAATCCTTATCACCTCGTCCGGACAAGTTAACAACAATTACTTGATCTTTTCTCATTTTAGGAGCTAATTCCATTGCATAAGAAATAGCATGGGAACTTTCAATTGCCGGAATTATTCCTTCCATTTTAGATAAATATTCAAAAGCTTTGACTGCCATCTCATCTGTAATAGGATAATATTGAGCTCTTTTAATATCTTTTAGATTTGCGTGCTCAGGGCCAATCCCTGGATAATCCAACCCCGCTGATATTGAATAAACAGGTGCTATTTGTCCATATTCATCTTGGCAAAAATAACTCTTCATTCCATGAAATATACCAAGTTTACCTACTGTCAAAGTTGCTGCGGTTTTTTCAGTATTATGACCTAAACCAGCCGCTTCTAATCCAATTAAAGCAACTTCTTTATCTTCAATAAAATCATAAAAAGCACCAATTGCGTTTGAGCCTCCTCCAACACAAGCTAGTACGGCATCAGGGAGTTTACCCTCTTTTTCAAGAATTTGCTTCTTTATTTCTTTCGAAATAACTGATTGAAAATCTCTTACAATTGTTGGAAATGGATGAGGACCCATAACACTTCCTAAAACATAGTGTGTATCACTAATTCTATTAGTCCACTCTCTCATTGTTTGAGATACAGCATCTTTTAGAGTTGCTGTACCTGTTTTTACACTATGGACTTTTGCTCCAAGGAGTCTCATTTTATATACATTTAAAGATTGTCTTATAATATCTTCTTCACCCATAAAAATTTCGCACTCTAAATTCATTAAAGCTGCAACTGTTGCAGTTGCGACCCCGTGCTGCCCAGCTCCTGTTTCAGCGATAACTCTTGTTTTATTCATTTTTTTAGCAAGCAAGCACTGTCCTATTACATTATTTATTTTATGTGCCCCAGTATGGTTTAAATCTTCTCTTTTTAAATATATTTTTGCACCACCTAAATCTTTGCTCATATGCTCGGCATAATAAAGTTTTGAAGGTCGATTGGCATATTCATTTAAAAGATAAGTTAATTCATCATTAAATGCTTTATCATCTTTATATTTGTTATATGCACTCTCTAATTCGATTATTGCATTCATTAATGTCTCAGGAACATACTGCCCACCATGAATTCCAAAATGTCCTTTACTCATTATTTTCTCCATTGAGAGAATCTAATTTTGTTTTTATTTCTCTCATTTTATCTAAATTTTTATAACCACCAACTTCAACACCACTGCTTACATCAAAAGCAAATGGATTAAAAATTTTATAAGCTTCTTCAATGTTATTTATATTGATTCCCCCGGCAATAAATGTTGGCTTCTTTTTATTAATATTAATATTCCAATCGAAGGGTTTCCCACTTCCATTACCACTATCATATAGTAAATAATCTACTTGAGAAAAAGAAGTATTACCATTTAAATCACTATTAATTTTTATTACTTTAATTATTTTAGCTGATACTTTTTCTTTTAATAGTTTTATGTAATCGTTACTTTCATCTCCATGCAATTGAATAATATCAATAGCTTTTGAATCAACTATTTTAACTATTTGATCAATGTCTTCATTAACAAAAACACCCACACATTTTATGTCTGAGTTTAATTTCCTCTTTAATTCTATTGCAGTATTTAAATCAATTTGCCTCTTACTTTTTGCAAAAACAAATCCAATAAATTCAGGTTTGATTTCATTTACCATCAAAATATCTTCAATTCTTCTTATTCCACATATCTTAAGTTTTGAAATCATAAGGTTAAGCCCTTTAATTCATTTAAAAATGTCTCTTTAGAAGAAGATTTCATAAATGATTCACCAATTAAAACAGCATCAACTCCAATATTCTTTGCTCTAATAATATCATCTCTATTAAAATAACCACTTTCACTAACCATAATTTTATTAGAAGGAATATATTTCCTCAGTCTTTCACTAACACTTAAATCAATATTAAAAGTTTTTAAATCTCTATTATTAATTCCAATAATATTAGCTTCAATATTTAAAGCTTTATCTATTTCTTCTCTATTATGAGCCTCAACCAAAACATCTAAATCTAATTTTTTTGCTTCACTATAAAATAAATTAAGAGTTTTTTGATCTAAAATAGAGCATATTAATAATATTGCACTCGCTCCTAATGTTTTTGCTTCATGTATTTGATACAGATCAACAATAAAGTCTTTTCTCAAAGTTGGAGTGCTAACTAAATTATTAATATCTTTTAAATATTGAGGCCTTCCTTGAAAAAAATCTCTTTCAGTTAATACAGAAATAGCATCAATTGATATTCTCTCATATTCTTTTGCTATCTCAATGGGATTAAAATTTTCACAAATTATACCTTTAGATGGAGAGGCTTTTTTTACTTCTGCGATAAAAGATAAGTCTTCTTTTGATAGAGCTTTATAAAAAGAGCAGTCTTTATTTCTGGGAAATTTGTAAGCATTCTTCTCCATTTTTTCTCTTTCTTTAGCATCTATTTCTTTTAATCTTAATTTAGTTTTTATAACAATATCATCTAAAATCATGAATTAGACCTCATTTGTTGTTTTAATCATTTGATTAAGTTTAGTTAAAGCTTTACCACTATCTATAGTTTTTTGAACCTCTATTATTGCTTGTTCTAAAGTAATATCATCTTTGCCTATATAAAGTGCAGCTGCACTATTTAAAACAACAGTATCTCTTTTTGGACCTTTTTTACCTAAGAAAATATCTTTAATTATTTGAGCGTTTTCATTCTTGTCTCCTCCAATTAAATCTTCTTTGTTGCATAAATTAAAACCATAATCTCTTGGGTCTATTTCATAATTTCTAACCCATCCGTTTCTTATTTCACATACTTTTGTTTTTCCAACAAGAGAAATTTCATCAAGCCCTTCAAGGCCATAAACAACCAAGCCTCTCTTAACTCCTAAGTTCAGAAGAACTTGAGCAAGTGGTTCAACAAGAGCTTCATCATAAACTCCCATTAGCTGATAAGAAGCACCAGCGGGATTTGAAAGAGGTCCTAATATATTAAAAATAGTTCTTATCGATAATTCTTTTCTAACAGGGGCAACAAATCTCATAGCTGAATGATATTTTTGTGCAAACAAAAAACAAATTCCTATTTCATCTAATACTTTTTTTGCTTTTTCAACATCAATTGTTATATTCACTCCAAGGGCTTCTAAAACATCAGCAGATCCACATTTACTTGAAGCTGCTCTATTACCATGTTTAGCAATAGGAACACCACAAGAGGCTACTACTATTGAGGAGGCTGTTGAAATATTAAAATAATTTGAATTATCTCCTCCAGTTCCTACAATCTCAAGTACTTCTAAATCATTTAAAAGTTTTAATGAATGAGATCTCATTACTTTTGCAGATGCAGTTATTTCATCAATAGTTTCTCCTTTCATTGAAAGGGCTATCAAATAAGCTCCAATTTGAAGATCACTAGCTTTACCACTCATTATTTCATCCATAACCGTTTCTGCAGTTAAAGTATCTAAATCTTCTTTTTTTGACAGTTTTATAATTGCTTCTTTTATCATAATTTATCCCCTATTAAAAAATTTTTTATAATATCTATTCCACATTCACTCAAGATTGATTCTGGATGGAATTGAAGTCCAACCACTCTATTTTCTACATCTTCAACTGCCATTACTTCATTTGTTTCAATAACTTTTGCACTTACAATCAAATTAGGTGGTAGAGTTTCTTCTATAACTGCAAGACTATGATAACGAGCAACAGATAATGGTGTTTTAATTCCTTTAAAGACTGAAATATCATTAAGATGAGCTAATGATTTTTTTCCATGCATAAGAGTTAATGCATGATCAACTATTGCACCATATGCTGTACATATAGCTTGATGACCTAAACAAACGCCTAAAATTGGATATTTACCTTTTAATTCTTTTACAAGAGATACACAAATACCAGCATCTTCTGGTCTTCCTGGACCTGGAGAGAGTACAATAGCTTCTGGATTCAAATCTATAATCTCTTCAATTGTAATTTTGTCGTTTCTAACGGTTTTTATATCTGTATTTATTTGACCAATTAATTGGTAAAGATTGTAACTAAAACTATCATAATTATCTATTAATAAAATCATTATTTATCCTCCAAAGCATTAATAACTGCTTTTGCCTTATTGATACACTCTACATATTCATTTTCAGCAATTGAATCTGCAACAATTCCAGCTCCACTTCTTACATATACTTTTCCATTTTTTTTAAAGGCAAGACGGATAGCAATACAAGTATCCAATCCTCCATTAAAAGATAAATAACCAATAGCCCCTCCATATACTCCTCTCTTATTATTTTCAAGCTCATTAATTATTTCACATGCTCTGATTTTAGGAGCACCCGATAAAGTCCCAGCAGGTAATATAGAATCAATAGCATCAAGAGAATCAAGATTATCTTTTATTTCTCCAGTAACTGTAGATCCAATATGCATCACATGAGAGAATTTTAAAATTTTCATATAATCTTCAACTTTAACACTATTAAACTTACTTATTTTTCCAATATCATTTCGACTTAAATCTACAAGCATATTATGTTCAGATAATTCTTTTTCATCCTCTAATAATTCTTTCTCTAATTTAAAATCTTCTTCTTCGGTTTTTCCTCTTTTCCTTGTTCCAGCTAAAGGGAAAGTGCTTAATTTATTATTTTCAAGTTTCACTAAAGTTTCAGGAGAAGCTCCTGTAAGCTCAATATTATCGCTGACAAAATAAAACATATAAGGAGAGGGATTTGTTTTTCTGAGATAATTATATGCGCCTTTAAGAGTCCCTTCAAAAGGAGCTACAAGTCTATTTGAAAGTACTACTTGAAAGATATCTCCCTCATATATATAGTTTTTAGCTTTTTCAACCATCTGACAAAATTCTTCTTTATTAAATAAAGGATTAAAAGATGAAAGCAATTTCCCTTTCTCTTCTTTTTCAATTTCACAATCTTCCTCTAATAAAGATTTTAAGCTATTTAATTCCATTGTTGCTTTTTTATAATTTAATTCCAAATTTTCTCTCTTAACATTTATTATTAAGAAAATAGTTTTTTTAAGATTATCTATAGCTATTATTTTATCAAACAACATTAAATCTATATCATTAAAGGATTCTTCATCGAATGCATCTAGTTTTAATTTTGGCTCACTGTAAGAAATAAAATCATAAGAAAAGTAACCAACTAAGCCACCAGTAAAAGGTGGTAATTCAGCAATTTTAGGACTTTTATTTTCTTCTAAAATTCTTCTTATATAGGGATGTGGCTTTTGGCAATCAATTTCAATATTAGTTGCCGATTTAATTCTTAAATTCCTTCCCTTTTGAACTATTTCAAGGCTTGGATTAAATCCTATATATGTATAGCGTCCCCAAACTTTACTATCTTCACATGATTCTAAGAGAAAACAATGTTTACTTATTTTCTCTAATCTATTTAATATTTGCATTGGTGTTTTTGAATTAAGACAAAGAGATAATGATACTGGTATAGTATTATATTCTTCATCATACAATAAAGCTTGTTTTAAATTTGGATAATAATTCATTTGGCCTCTTCTTTGTTTCTATTTGTAGAAATATATCGTTACTATAAATAGAAACAAAATTACTGTCAATAGAAACAAAGGAATTAAAAGCAAAATATTGAATAACAAAACTTTTTTGTATAAAAAATATTTTTAACACTTAGCCTATGATATTCACTTATTTTTTGTTAAATTTGCATACTTTTTTGTAATAATTCTTATATTTTTTTTACTATTATTATAGTTTCTAACTATAAATAGTGTTATTAATGAAAAAAATAAAAATAAATTATTATTGTATCTTCTTATAAGATAATTAATTATCAATACAATCAGTATACCCTGTGTATATTTTTAGTATATATATACTAGTAATGCATATATTTTTATATTAATATATACTTCGATTATTGAGTTTTGGGAGATAGAAATGAACGGAATTACAATTTTGTTAATAGGTATAGCCGCATTATTTTCAGGCTATATTTTTTATGGGAAACGACTTGCTAAAAAATGGGGAGTTGATTCATCAAAACAAACACCAGCATATGAATTTGAAGATGGTGTTGATTATGTACCTACAGATTCAAATGTACTTTTTGGGCACCAATTTGCATCAATCGCTGGGGCTGCTCCAATTATTGGACCAATAGTTGCTGCTAGTTATGGCTGGTTACCTGTATTATTATGGTGTTTAATGGGTGGTATTTTTTTTGGTGGTGTTCAAGACTTTGGCTCAATGGTAGCTTCAGTTAAAAATGAAGGACACTCTCTAGGTTACATTATTAAAAAATATCTTGGTTCAACTGGAAAATCTTTATTCTTACTTTTCTGTTGGCTTTTCTGTATTGTTGTAATTGCAGCTTTTGCAAATATTGTAGCAGTTTCTTTCGGAGCAGTAAAAGACAATGCTTTACTTACACAAAGCAATGGTAGTACTGCTACAACTTCAAGTTTATTTATTATATTTGCGGTTGGTTTTGGTTTCTATGCTCGCAAATTTAAACCTAATCAAATTATGCAAACTGTAATTGCCATTGCTTTACTTGTAATTGCAATGTTTATTGGCTTAAAAGCTCCTATTACATCAATGAGTGTAAAAAGCTGGTCATATATTGTATTTATCTATATTTTTGTTGCTTCGGTTGTACCAGTTTGGTCATTATTACAACCAAGAGACTATTTAAATAGCTTCTTACTTATTTTTATGATTGCTGCTGCAGTTCTAGGTATTCTTATTGCTAGACCTCAAATGTCATTACCTGCATTTACTTCCTTCAATGTTGGTGGAAAAGGGCTATTCCCATATCTCTTTGTTACAATAGCATGTGGTGCGGTATCGGGATTCCATGCACTTGTTAGCTCCAATACTTCAAGTAAACAAATTAAAAATGAAAAAGATATGCTAAAAGTTAGTTATGGTGCAATGCTTGTTGAATCATTATTAGCAATAATTGCATTAGTATGTGTTGGTTCTCTTGGTGGAATGCCAAAAGGTGCTTCAGCTCAACAAACCTTCGCAATGGCTATTGCTAATTTCTTAGATATAGTTCATATGGATCATAACTTAAGTTTAACATTAATCAATCTTGCAATTAGTGCTTTCGCTCTTACATCTCTTGATTCTGTTGCTCGTATAGCAAGACTTTCTTTCCAAGAATTATTCACAGATGAAGATCAAGATCCAAGTAAAGTTAACTTTATTCAAAAAATATGTCAAAACTCAATATTTGCAACTCTAATTACATTAGTATTAGGATATGCATTATCTAAAGGTGGTTATTTAAATATTTGGGCTTTATTTGGTAGTTCAAACCAAATGCTAAGTGCATTAGCATTAAGTGCCGTAGCAGTATATTTAAAGAAATCTGGAAAAGATAGTAAAAATGTTTGGATCCCAATGCTTATAATGATGGCTGTAACTTTTAGTGCATTAACTCTATTAAATATTAGTAACTTTAGAGCTATTGGTACTGAAGGCTTTGTTTTTGCAAAACAAGGATTACAATTAATATTTGGTATGTTCATCTTTATTACAGGATTATTAATTTCATATAATTCAATAAAGAGCTTATTTTTTAACAAAAGCAAAGAAGCTTAATATTAATTTATTAGATTAAATAATTAAGATTACTATGAAAATAGTTCTAAAAAAGTCGTACTCAAAACAAAAGTACGACTTTTTTATATTTTAAATCAATTAAGGTATTTTTTAATAAAAACCATTTTATTTATCCCAACCACTCTCACTGTAAAATACATTATTTCTAATACAGCTTATAACATCTCTAACATATTCAACTGTATTCTCTGGCATATTATCAATATCGAACCAAGCTAAATCATCACATTTATCTTTTTCTTTATTTTCTATTACACCTTCCCACTTTGAAGCTGTAAAAAACACATCTACTCTTTCATTATCTATAGATGTTTTTGAATCTCTATGCATAACATGAGCAACTTTTATATCATTTTGATCTAAAATAATTCCAGCCTCTTCTTTTGCTTCTCTTATAATACATTGACTAAAACTTTCACCCTTTTCAACATGCCCTGCAACTACTGAATAATTACCATCTTCAAAACCTGTATTAAATCTTCTAAGCATTAAAATTTTATTATCCTTAATTAATACTAAATATGATGCTGGTATATTTGTATTACGTTTTTGCATTCTAGACTCCTTTAAGAATTATTATAATTTTATAAATAATATCTATAATAAATATAACATATAAATAATTCATAGCTTTAATAATTATTAAATTATAATCAATTTAATAATTAAAATTAAGTAATAAATAAATAATAATAGTTTCAAATAATACTTACTTAGCTAAGTATTGACTTTGAGAAATGCATATGCTATTTTAATAAAAAAATATTGATTAGGAGAAAAAGTGATGATTACTACTTTTAAAGCAACTGCTAGAAAATTAAAAGATGGATTACAAGTTGAAACAGATTCAAGAGGTTTCAAAATATTATTAGATGAACCAGAAGAACTAGGTGGAACAAATGTTGGAATGAACCCAGTAGAAGCTCTTCTTTGTGCACTAGGAGCATGCCAATCAATTGTTGCTGCAGCATTTGCTTCTTCACAAGACTTTAGTTTTGAAGAATTCCATGTTGAACTTGAAGGTGATTTAGATCCTGATGGATTTATGGGTTTAGCTGATGTAAGAAATGGATTCCAAGAAATAAGATATAAAATGCACTTTAAGACAAATGAAACTCAAGAAAAAGCTGAAGAATTTGCTAAATTTATTGAAACAAGATGTCCTGTTGGAGATTGTTTAGCAAACGGTGTAAAATTAGTTTCTGCCGGAACTATACTTGACTAAGAAAAAATACTACTTAAATGGGGTTGCAATTTTGCAATCCCATTATATATTTGGAGAAACGAATGATTATAAATATGAGTGTGATTCCTGGTGGAAAAGCTGGTAAAGTTGGGAAAATAAGTGTTAAATTGAGAGATAAAGTAAACACTGATGATATCCTTGTTCAAGTTGAAACTGGTAAAGGAAATAAAGCAATTAAAGCAACAGCTCCAGGAATAATTACTAAAATATTATGTGAAGAAGGAAAAGAAATATTATCTAAAGAAGCAATGTTTGAATTAGAACCTCTAGATAATACTTCAGATAATAACATTGTTGAAAGTAACACAGTTAATAAAGAAAACACAAAAAGTGAAATTAAAAAAATTGAAACAGAATTACTTATTATTGGAGCAGGACCAGGTGGTTATGTAGCTGCTATATATGCTGCAAAAAAAGGTAAAAAAGTAATAATTATAGAAAAAGAGGCACTTGGTGGGACTTGCTTAAATGTAGGGTGTATACCTACTAAGGCTCTAGTAAAATCATCTGAAGTTTGTCATACAATGAAAAATTCCCAATTATTCGGAATTAAAACAACAGGTGAAATACAAGTAGATATGAAAAAAGTTATTTCGCAAAAAAATGAAGTTGTTAATAAACTCGTTTCTGGAGTAGATTATTTGATGCAAAAAAATAAAATAACAGTAATCAAAGGTAATGCATCTTTTATTTCTCCTAATCAAGTTTCTGTTGAAGCAGCTGATAAATATTTAATTAATGCAAAAGATATTATTATCGCAACAGGATCTAAAATATCAAAAATTAATATAGAAGGAATTGATCTACCTTTTGTTATGAATAGTACAACAGCATTAGCTTCAAATGATCTACCAAAATCAATTACTATTATTGGTGGTGGGGTAATTGGAATGGAATTCGCTTTTATTTATCGAAATCTAGGTGTAGATGTTACTGTAGTAGAATTTATGGACAGACTTTTAACAATGGTTGATAAAGAAATTTCCAAAGAAATAGAAAGTATTGCAAAAGAAAATGGTATTAAAATCTTTACTAGTTCAAAAGTAAAAAAGATACAAAAAGCAAATAACAATCAAGCAATTATTACCTTTGAAAATGCAAATGGGGAGCTATTACTAATTAGTGATAAAGTTCTATCTGCTATTGGTAGAGAACCAAATTTAGACAATCTAAATATCGAAAAAGCTAATATCATAATGAATACAAATAAAAAAGGTATATCAGTTGATTCAAAAATGAGAACTAATATCCCTCATATTTATGCAATTGGTGATGTTACGAATATCATTCAACTAGCCCATGTTGCATCCCATGGTGGAATTACTGCAGTAAATAATATAATTGGTGATGAAAGTGAGATGGATTATTCAGCAGTACCAAATGTAATATTTACTAATCCTGAAATATCAAGCGTTGGATTAAATGAAGAAGATTGTAAAAAAATGAATATTGATTTCACTACAAGTAAATTCAATTATAGAAGTAATGGTAAAGCTTTAACAATGAATGAGAGTAAAGGTTTTATTAAATTAATTAAAGAAAATAATACAAATAAATTAGTTGGTGCTAGTATTATCGGAGTTGAAGCCTCCTCTCTAATTAGTACAATTACCTTAGCAATTTCAAAAGGATTAACTGATGAAGATATTAGAGAAACTATTTTTGCTCATCCAACAACATCAGAAATAATTCACGAGGCTGCTTTAGGATTAAGTTTAGGAGCTTTACACGAATAATGAATAAAATTTATATATCCCAAGAAACAGACCCCTATTACAATGTTGCTCTAGAACATCAATTATTACTTGAAGCAAATGATGATACTTTATTATTTTTATGGCAAAATTCATCATCTGTAATTTTTGGAAGAAATCAAAACCTTTTCGCAGAAGTTGATACACAATATTTAAAAGAAAATAATATAAGTCCTGTTCGTCGTTTTTCTGGTGGAGGTGCTGTTTTTCAGGATTTAGGGAATTTAAATTTCACTTTTATTACAAAAGAAAAGAATATTGAAAATGATAAATATTTAAAAGTAATCATCAAGGCATTGAATTCATTAAATATAAATTGCGAATTTAGTGGTAGAAATGATATCCTGACTAATGGAAAAAAATTTTCTGGGCATGCATATTATACTAGTGATGATAATTATCTCTATCATGGAACAATTATGGTAGATGTTAATTTAGATATGCTCACTAAAGTATTAAAACCATCATTCTTAAAATTAAATTCCAAAGCAATTGATTCTGTAAGAAGCAGAGTAGTAAATTTATCTCAAATTAACAATAAAATTACTACTCAAAAAATTGAGAAAGCTTTAATAAACTCTTTCATTGAAATTTTTGAAAAAAGTGAACCCTTAAAATTTGTAAATAAAGATAATTATTATGCTCCTTTATTTAAAGAAATTAATAAAGACAATTGGATTTATGGAGAATCTCCAGAATTTAGCATAACAATTGAAAAAAAATTTTCTTTTGGGAATGTGGCGTTATCAACTAATATAGAAAATGGGAGAATTAAAAAAATCAAAATTCAAACAGATAGTCTTATAGTAGCTGATTTCAAAGCATGTGAAGAAGAATTAAAAAGAATGCTTTTTCAAGAAGAGAATATCTTTAATTATGTTGAAAAATATATGAAGGTGAACTACCTTACAAAATAAGAGAGGATAGAAAAAAAGATTAAAATATAATATTATTAGTTTATAAAGAATTAGGTTGGTGAATAAATGTTTAATTTAGATGATTGTTTTGCTTTAATAACAAGTCGTAGTGGTAAAATTTTTGCAAAAAAATTAGATGAAAAACTTTCCTCAAAAGGTATATCAAGAACCCAATGGATTGCTATGTATTATATTCATACAAGTGAAAATATAACCCAAAAAGGGCTTGCTGATAAAATGGCAATAAAAGAACCAACTGTTGCTAGAATGCTACAAAAAATGGAATTTGAAGGCTCTTTACTTCGTGATGGTTGTAATGAAGATAAAAGAATTAAATATTTAAAATTAAGCGAAAAAGGTACTAAAGATTTTTTAAAATTAATGCCTATTGTTGAACAATTTAAAAATAATACAATTTCAAATATTAATGAGAATGATCTTCACACATTCACTAAAGTACTAAATCAAATGATAGAAAATACTTTAAATTTATAATATTAGTAAATATGAATTTTTAATATAACAAGCCTTTTTGAAAATATCAAAAAGGCTTAATTATTTAGTTTATATTTAAATATCTAATTGAAAAAAATACTAATTATTTTTTACAACTGTACTGTATAAATCGATTCCATTTTGATCTTTATAAGTTAATTTTAAAGAATCTTTATAAACTTGAAGATCAAGATATCCAAAATGTGTATTGTCTAACCAAACTGATTGAGGAGAAATATATTCACTAGCTCTATCTAAAAGGCCACCCATGGTTCCAATAATACTATAAGAAGTATTACTATGTTTTAAAAATTCCATTAAATGATTGTGTCCACTTAGAACAAGTTCAACATTATATTTTTCAAGTATAGAATCTACATTTTCAATAACATCTTTATTATCATACCATTCTTTACCTGTTTCAGGGTCTTTATATCCTGAACAATAACCAAAGCAGTGAGATAACACAATTATCATATCTTCTTGAGGAATTTCTTCTAGTTGAGAAATTAACCAAGTTTCTTGTTTTTTATTAAATTCTTTTGCATCCCAAAGAAGGTCTAAAGTTATAATATGAAAATTATCATAATCTATTCTGCTGTAGAAATTTTCTTGATTTTTTTGGAAATATTTTTTGAAGAAAACAGTACCATTTATTAATGCATCATGATTTCCTAAGAGAACATGAATAGGAGTTCCATTTAAATTATTTTCAAACTCTTTGAGTGCTAAATCATAACTAGAGTAAGTTGATCCTATTTCAGATACATCGCCTAAACATAAAAAACCATCATAATTAGAATCACCAATAGTTTTAAGTATTTGTGTTCTTGCATCTTGATTACTATTCTCGCTTCCCCAGTGAGGGTCTGAGGATATAGCAAGTTTTAATAAAGGTTCATTTTCTCTTAATGAATTATTACTTTCAATTTCTTTCAGATTATAATTACTCTCAACTTTTGAAAAAGTTGGAATAATCAAAACTAAAAATAAGGCAATAGTGATAAGTGATACTAATGAAGAAGTAATCAAAGAAATCCATTTTAACAATTTCTTATTTTTTTTATTCTTAAAATTAATTAATGAAACTAGAAATAAAGTTATTATTATTAAATCAGAGGCCCAAAGCGATAATAAAATCCTATTATATTGGGGATTCCAACGACACAAACCTGTAAAACCATGAAGATTTGTTAGCCATAATAAAACTAAAGTTGATACTAGAATTAGTATAATATTAACAATTTGAATATTTTTTATTTTTTTCATTTTTACCTCAACTGTCTTATTATAATAACACATTAATTTATTTGCTGCTCTAAATATTTATTTAAAAACATGTTATGAAACAGTATTTAAAAAAAGAGTGAAAATAATAAATATCTATTATTCATAAAAATCAAATTATCAAATAAAAAAGTCGATAAATACAAATAATTTAAAATTACAATAACTATTTTAATAAAAAATTAAATTATCAGCTTTAATATCTTATTTGATAAATATGATAAAAATCACATTTTGTTGCTATTAGTAATATTTTCTAGCCTTGAGTATTATCCCCATGCTATAATACTTTTTAAATATTACATTTTATATTGGAGGATTTCTCAGTGACTAAACATAACAATATTATAATTGTTGGAGGTGGAATATCTGGCTTGACAACAGCAACCTCTCTAGCTATGAGAGGACATTCAGTATTAGTTTTAGAAAAAAATGAAAATTGTGGTGGGTTAGTCAATTCTTTTTCGAGAGATGGATTTCTTTTTGATGGTGGTATTAGAGCTGTTGAAAATGCTGGAATGGTAAAACCAATGCTAAAAGAACTTAATATTGACTTACCATTTTTACCTAGCAAAGTTTCAATTGGAGTAGAAGATAAAATTATTAATGCTGATAGTAAAGAAAGTTTAAAAGCATATGAAAAACTTCTTAAAGAATTATATCCCGATAGTAAAGAAGATGTAGAGAAAGTTATTAAAGTCATTGCAAAGTTTGATATTTATATGCAAGTGCTTTTTGGAAGTGATAGTCCTTTCTTTAAAGATATTAAAAGAGATTTCAAATATTATTTTACAACTTTCCCAATTTGGATTGCCAGATTTTTAGCAACAGGTGCGGCTATTATGAAAATGCAAATGCCAATGGAAAAATTTTTAAACAATTTAATAAAAAATAAATCATTAAATGACATTATTTCTCAACATTTCTTTAAAAAAACTCCAGCCTTCTTTGCAATGAGTTATTTCTCCTTATATCCAGATTATAACTATCCAAAAGGAGGAGTAGGAAGTATTCCAAAAGCTCTAAGTAAACGACTTGAAGAAATAGGTTCACAAGTTAAAACAAATACTGAAATTATTAAACTTGATGCAAATAAAAAAGTATTAACAGATAAAGAAGGAAATCAATATACTTATGATAAACTCATTTGGTGTGCCGATATGAAACTCCTTTATAGTATGATTAATGCTGAAGATTTTTCAAAAGAATATAAAGAAAATATTAAAAAAGAACAAAGTAAAATTTTATCAAGTTTTGGAGCAGAATCTATTTATACTCTTTTTTTAGAAATCAATCTCCCGCCTTCTTATTTTAAAGAAATTTCCGAAGGGCATTTCTTCTATACTCCATCAAAAATAGGATTAGGAGAATTACATCGTTCTAAACTCTCAAGTATTCTTGAAAACTGGAAAAATATTGATAGAAAAGATTTTTATTTATGGCTTAAAGAATTCTGTGATTTAAATACTTATGAAATCTCTATCCCTGCTTTAAATGATAGTGATACAGCACCAGAGGGAAAAACAGGATTTATTGCAAGTTTCCTTTTTGATTATGAACTTACAAAAAGAATTGAAGAAGATGGTTGGTATGATGATTTTGAAAACCATATCAATAATTACATAATTGAAGCTCTCACAAACTCTGTATATCCTAAATTAAAAGATAATATAATTACATCCTTTAGTGCGAGCCCTCTTACAATTAATAGAAGTGTAAACAGTTCAGAAGGTGCAATTGTTGGTTGGTCCTTTGAACAAGAAATTCCAATTTCTGCTAGCATGTTAAATATGAAAAAGGCTGTTATTACACCAATAAAAGATTTATATCGAGCAGGACAATGGACAGCTAGCCCAGCAGGATTACCTACTTGTATTATGACAGCAAAAATGGCTGCAGATTTAGTCCATTCACAATTAAATAAATAAAACTGTAAAAGAATTATTTAACAAAAAAATCTCTCTTGAATATTAAATCAAAAGAGATTTTTTTTATTATATTAATTTATCTTAATTAGTCATTATGACAAACAACTTTATTTCTTCCTGTTTCTTTAGCTAAATAAAGAGCTTTATCAGCAATAACAACTAGATTGCTTTCATCGTTTACTTCATTCTCAGGGAAAGAAGAGTATCCTGCACTAATAGTTGTTTTAATTTCTTGATCATTATATTTGATTAAACTATCTTCCACCATATGGCGTAATCTTTCAGCAACGAATTTTGTATCTTCTTTTGAAGCTCCAGGTAATATTACAAGAAATTCTTCGCCACCAAATCTTATAATAAAATCACCTTCTCTAACTGCCATACGAGATATTTTAGCAATATTTACAAGAACTCTATCTCCCACTGTATGACCATATGTATCATTAACTGTTTTAAAGTGATCAATGTCAAACATAATAAGCCCAAGATGAAGATTGTTTCTTACAGCTCTTGAGAACTCTTCTTTTAATCTAAGCATTCCAAATCTTCTATTATATAAATTAGTTAATGGATCGTTAGCAGCAAGTTTTTGAAGTTGTTCATATGTAATTGCATTTCTGAATGAAAGGGCAAGTCCTCTTATAAACATTTCAAATGCATAAGTATTTTCATCAATAAATTTTGAAGAAGAGGAAATAATTAAAACACCAATAGGCAAATTTTTATATAACAAAGGTTCAACTATAGTCTCTATTGGAGTGAATGTTGTTAAAGGAGTTTCTATTTTAATTGAACTTGTTAAACTAAATTTTTGTCTTGTCTTATTTTTTAGTGCACTCCAAACAGCATCATTGGTAACAAGAGATTCAGGAGTTTTAATATTTATTGAAGCTGCTATTTCTAGTTCTCCACCTTGTTCATAAAGAATTGCGCCAGCCTGAGCACCCATAAAATCATTAATTTGAACTAAGGCTTTTTGAGCTAATTGTTCGATTTCTAATTGACTAGATAACATTTCATTAAAATTTTTAATAGCTTGTTCATTTCTCATTGAATTTGATAGAGTATGTACTAAATCATTAAAAGCATTTGCACTGTCCCCTATAACATCAACTGAATCAACGTTAATTATACAATTATCTTCACATCCTTCTAATTCAGATATTGATAACCCTTTACCTAATTTATTTTTAACATAACTCATTCTATCTGCAAGCAGTCTCATCCTATTTCCAACAATACTTCTTGCAAGTATAATATTCACAGTACCAACAAATATCCCTGCTAAAATACAAAGTGTAACAAAAGTTGGAGTCAAAATATAAGATTTAGGAACCCCTGCAACAATTACAAAATATGGAAAAATAATTCCAATCACCAATCCAAAACCAATCATAAAAATGGCTAAATCTTTAAAAACACTTTTCGTTATTCTCACTTTTAAATCCTCACAAATAAAACTCAGTAAATTCTTTTCATTAATTATATAAAATTATTTTTTAACAAGCAATAAAGTTATATTAATTAATAAAAAATGCAAATCAGTAAAAGAGTATCACAAATTTATTATTAAATGATAGAAAAATAATACAAAACATCAAATATTTAATGGTTTTGATTAAATTCAATAAAATATTATAGATAAAAGATAAAAAAATATTTCAAAATTGTTAATAAGCTATAAATTTTACTTTTTATTTAGCAACCAATTTAATTCAAATTCTATTCTTTTTTTAATTTTTTAATTATTGACTAAAAAATTATTTATTATTATATTGTTTGATATTGAACTATTTAGAACTAAACTATTTAGTACTAAATGATTATTTTATCAAATAATTTAAATATAATATTATAAAATTAATTATTAAATAAGTTTTGTAACTTTTGGAGAAAAAAAATAATGGATAAAAATCTAAATTGTGAATTAATTCAATCAATTTTTCAATTTAAAAAAATGATTCATAAAGGGTTTAGCTTAGAAACACTTAATAACAAAATAAATATGACTGAACTTATAATAATGAATGAAATTGTAAATAATACATTTGATCCAAAAGATAATGTTAAAATTTCAGATTTAAAAAAGTATTTATCTATCTCAAAAGGTGCTATTTCTCAGAATTTAGCAAGCCTAGAAAAAAAAGGCTATATAAAAAGAACTATAGACGAAAGTAATAGAAGAAATGTAATAGTAACATTAACTGATGAAGGAAGAGAAATAATGAATGAGCATTATTCTCAATTCAGTCAAAGACTAGAGAAAATAGTTAGTAGACTTGGTGAAGAAAACGTAAAACAAATGATTAAGATTGTAGATCAAATGACAGAAATTTCTAATGAAATTAATAATGAATTGAGTCCAAAAAATTAATAAGTATATTTATAAATTATTTTTAAAATAATCACAAAAATTAATAAAATGCTTTCAACTTATAAAATTATAAAAGCTTAATGAAAAGTAAGAATTTTTTATTAAAAAAATAAATTGAATGTGAGAATAAAAAAATCAAGGAGACAATTTCACATGGTAAAGATTTTTAAATATTTCAACTGGAAGGAATGGGTTATGTCAGCTATAAGTCTAGTATTTATAGTTGCACAAGTATGGCTCTCATTAAAACTTCCAGATTATATGTCTACAGTTACAAGACTAACACAAACACCAGGAAGCCAAATAAGCGAAATTTGGATTAATGGTGGATATATGCTTCTTTGTGCCTTAGGCAGTATTGCTTCAGCTATTATTGTTGGATATTTAGCCGCAAAAATTAGTGCATCTTTTTCACAAAGGCTTAGATCACTATTATTTGATAAAGTAGACTCTTTTTCAATGGAAGAATTAAATAGATTCTCTACATCCAGTTTAATAACTCGTTCCACAAATGATATTACTCAAGTGCAGATGTTTATTGTAATAGCTTTACAAATAGCAATTAGAGCTCCAATAATGGCCATTTGGGCATTAACTAAAATTGTTGGCAAAGGTGATAGTTTTGTTTATATTGTTGCTGTAGCTCTAATCATTGTTATATCTATGGTAACCATATTAATGATAAAAGTAATACCAAAATTCAGAAAAATGCAAGTTTTAACTGATAATATCACTAGAGTTACTAGAGAAAACCTCACTGGATTACGTGTTGTTAAAGCATACAATGCTGATAAATATCAAGAAAAAAAATTCGAAGATGCTAATGAAGAATTAACAAGCACTCAAATGTATACAAACAGAGCAATGTCAATCATGAATCCTCTTATGACTATAATAATGAATGGATTATCTCTTGCAATATATTGGGTTGGTGCTTATATGATTCAAGCAGCTACAATGATGGATAAATTAACTATTTTCTCAAATATGGTTGTATTCTCAAGTTATGCTATTCAAGTAATTATGTCATTTATGATGTTAATAATGATATTTATTATGTTCCCACGCGCTAGTGTTGCAGCTAATCGTATCAATGAAGTACTCGGTACTGAACCAAATATTATTGAAGGGGAAAAGATTGATGGAAATCCTCAATTAAAAGGTGAAATATCATTTAAGAATGTTAGTTTTACATATCCTGGAGCTTCAGCTCCTGTTTTAGAAAATATTAGTTTTGATGCTAAACATGGAGAAACAGTTGCATTTATTGGATCTACAGGAAGTGGTAAATCTACATTAATAAATTTAATTCCAAGGTTTTTTGATACTACTGAAGGACAAGTATTTGTAGATGGGTTTAATGTTAAAGATTATAAATTAGAAAATTTATTAGATAAAATTGGATATGTCCCACAACAATCAATTTTATTCAAGGGTAGTGTAGAATCAAATGTAGCTTACGGTGATAATGGTAAAGAAAGATACTCTAAAGAAGCAGTCCATAAAGCTATAAATATAGCACAAGCAACAGAATTTGTTAATCAAATGGAAGGATCTTTAGATGCCCCAATATCGCAAGGTGGAGCTAATATTTCAGGAGGACAGAAACAAAGACTTTCTATAGCAAGAGCTATCTGTAGAAACCCTGAAATATATATATTTGATGATTCTTTTTCAGCATTAGATTATAAAACAGATAGAGACTTAAGAACTGCAATAAAAAAAGAAACTGCCCATGTAACAACTCTAATTGTAGCTCAAAGAATTGGTACTATTATTGATGCTGATCAAATCATTGTATTGGATGAAGGAAAGATTGTTGGAAAAGGCAAACATAAAGAATTGTTAAAGAACTGTGATATTTACAGAGAAATTGCAATGTCTCAATTAAGTGAGGAAGAATTAATATCATGAGTAAAGAAAATATAAATACACAAGAAAATAAAAATATGAAAGCCCCTACTATGAGAGGACCTATGGGATCTCATAATATGGGGGGTGGAGAAAAAGCAAAAGACTTTAAAGGGTCTTGGTCAAAATTAATTTCTTTTTCAAAAGAATATATGCCTATAATTGTTTTAGCTTTAATATTAGCTGCAGTTAGCACTATATTCGTTATTATTGGACCTAATAAATTAAAAGATATGACTAACGTAATTATGAAGGGCTTACCCGCTATGGTAAATGGGAAACCAGTATCAGGGGCTATCGATTTAAATTCTCTTTTTAATACTGGTATATTATTAGTAATATTGTATGGGTTATCTGGCATTTTGGGGTTTAGTGAAAATTTTATTATGGCAACAATTACTGCCAAAATTGCAAAAAAACTAAGGACAAGTATTTCTACAAAAATCAATAGACTTCCTTTCAAATATTTTGATAAAACTAGTTATGGAGATGTAATAAGCCGTGTAACTAATGATGTAGATGCAATTGGTCAAACATTATTTAGAAGTGTAGATAATTTAGTTAGATCAGCAACTATGTTTGTAGGCTCTTTAGTAATGATGTTCTATAACAGTTGGATATTAACTCTTGTTGCAATAGGCTCTGTACTTATTGGTTTTTTATTGATGGGATTAATTATGTCAAAATCTCAAAAGTATTTCAAAATTCAACAAAAAAGTCTTGGGGATATGAACGGACATGTTGAAGAAATCTATACAGGTCATAATGTAGTTAAAGTATATAATGGCGGGAAAAAAGCAAAAGAAGAATTCGATGTAATTAACAACAAATTATATGAAAGTGGATGGAAATCTCAATTTTTATCTGGATTAATGATGCCTTTAATGACATTTATTGGAAACTTTGGGTATGTAGCTGTATGTATTGTTGGAGCAGTTCTTGCAATGAATAATACAATTTCTTTCGGGGTTATTGTTGCATTTATGCTATATATTCGACTATTTACACAACCTTTATCACAAGTAGCTCAAGCTATGCAACAACTTCAAAGGACTGCTGCTGCAAGTGAAAGAGTTTTTGAATTTTTTGATGAAGAAGAATTAGTTGATGAAAGTGATAAACTTTTAGAATACAAAGATATTAAAGGTGAAGTTGAATTTAAAAACGTTCATTTCGGTTATGATAAAGATAAAACTATCATCAAAAACTTCTCAGCAAAAGTGAAACCAGGACAAAAAATAGCAATAGTTGGTCCAACTGGAGCTGGAAAAACAACAATGGTAAACCTATTAATGAGATTTTATGAGATTGATAGTGGCCAAATATTAATTGATAATATCCCCACAAATCATGTTAAAAGAGAAAGTGTTCATGATCAATTTTGCATGGTATTACAAGATACTTGGCTAATTGAAGGAACAATAAAAGAAAACATTATTTATAGTAAAGAAGGTGTTAAAGATGAAGATGTTGAAAAAGCTTGTGATTTAGTCGGTCTTCATCATTTTATAAAAACGCTGCCAAAAGGATACGATACTTTATTAAATGATAAAGCAAATCTTTCTGCTGGTCAAAAACAGTTAATTACCATAGCTAGAGCTATGATTCAAAATGCTCCACTATTAATACTTGATGAAGCAACTAGTTCTGTTGATACAAGGACTGAGAGAAAAGTTCAAGAAGCTATGGATAAACTAACAGTTGGAAGAACTTCCTTTGTTATTGCCCACCGCTTATCAACAATTAAAAATGCTGATTTAATTTTAGTTATGAAAGATGGGGATATCATTGAAAGTGGTAACCATGAAGAACTCTTAGCTAAAAAAGGATTCTATAGTGAATTATATAATAGTCAATTTGAAGTAGCTGTATAAAAAGAACTTATACTAATTATATAATAAACATGCTTTATTTATTAAAGCATGTTTTTATATAATAATAGTATGTATATAAATAATTAGAGGTTTTACAAATGAAAAAGAAGTATATTAATATAATACCAAACATAATTACTCTCATTAGAATTATTTTATCTATATTCATTATATTTCTTAAACCTTTATCTCTTTTATTTTTTACAATTTATATTATTTGTGGATTATCAGATATATTTGATGGTTATTTAGCTAGGAAAAATAATGTAACAAGTGATTTAGGGGCAACTCTTGATAGTATTGCAGATCTTATATTCATCACAATAATGCTTTATATTCTACTCCCAATTTTTCAAATTCCAAAATGGGGAAGAATATGGATACTAATAATAATTATTATTAGATTCTTATCAATAATAATTGGAAGCATAAAATATAGAAAAGTTGCTTTTCTTCATACCTATTTAAATAAAGCAACTGGAATAATATTATTTATTTCCCCCATAATATATTCTTTATTTAAAATTAATTTCACTCTTTATTTACTTTGTATAATGGGAAGTATTTCTGCAATTGAAGAATTACTAATTAACATCTTCTCAACAAAACTTTCTAAAAACATTAAATCTATCTTTAATAAATAATAATAGCGTCTCATTGAAAATAATTCTCTTTGGTAAGCTAGACAATTTTTATTATATCAAATTAATCATCTTCATATAATTCATTAATAGTATCCCAAGCCTCGGATTCTCCTTCCCTTAGCCTACAAAGTAAGAAATAATAATTTAATAATAATCTTAGATGTTTTTCTTTAATTTCATCAGGATTACTGAGAGCAACAACACTCTTTATCTCTTTACTATCAGGCCTTAGATTCATAACTCGATTATATTCATCCATCATTCTTTCTCTTGTCATATAAAAGAAATCATCTACATTCAAAAGTAAAGATGGCATAAAATTTCTTCTACCTAAATCTTGGGCAGTTTTTTCAATTCGCTCTTTGATTGCATCTGGTTTTAAACTTTCATATTGTTTTTTTAGGTTAGGCATAATCAATCCTCCTATGCTTTATCATAATTAGATATTTAATTGAAATCAAGAAAATTAAAAAAGAGTTTGTTTGTATTGATCTCTAGAAAAAAGAAGAACCTATTATAGAATATAAGCTATTCTTCTAATAGAAATTCCATTCTTGTGAGATAATTATTAGAATCAGAAACATTAAATTGATCATAAATATTAAAATTAAACATTATAGTAGAAAATTTTAAGTCACTTCTCTCTTCTATTATTTTTAATCTATGCTCAGTAATCGTTTCATAAGGACCAATATGATAAATAATTAAGTAATTACCATTGGGAATTGTTGTAATATTTTCTTTCTCAAGAACATCCTTCTCATTGTTTTCCAACAAAGCTCCAAAGGATTTTCCCATAGCAGAATAAATTGCAACTGTAGGATAGAAATAAAAAGATTCATCACTATATAACAGTGTTTCATCCCCCATATTATAATAATATCTCTTTTTTCTATAAACTATTTTATTAGAATCTTTTTCTTGATTTTTCTTCTCTTTTTTGATGTATTCTAGTTTTCTAGTAATTGCACTATCAATTCTAATCATTTCATCTAAATGCTTTCTAAGTTCAATAGATTTTTCACTTAAAATAGTATTAGTAGTCTCAGGAGTTAGTTGTAATAATGATTCTTTGATTTCAAGAAGAGATAATCCAAGCCTTTTTAAATACAAGATAGTAGATAATTCATATATTTGTTCAAAAGAATATTTTCTGATATTTGAATATTTTGTTCTTTTAATTGGAGAAAATAATCCAATCTTATCATAATAATAAAGAGTTTGATTATTAATCTTAAATAAAGAAGCTAATTCACCAACAGTATATTCTTTTTTCATCTACCTCGCATTCCTTTCATATGGAGTTCCAAGTGCTAATGGGTCTTTATTATTCTTCATTGAAAATAATAATACTAGCATAGCTACTATATATGGTAACATAGTAAACAATTCACTTGGTAATGGAATTCCTACAGTCTGCAATCTCATTTGGATTGCATCTGCAACCCCAATTACTAATGCTGCTAAAAATATTTTAAATGGATTTCTTTTTCCTAAAATAACTGCAACTAAAGCCATGTAGCCTTTACCACCAGTTATATTTTCCATAAAAAACCCAAGTTGGGCAAGAGTTAAATAACTTCCAGCTAAGCCACCTAGTAATCCATTAATCACACAAGCTATGTATCTAGTTTTATTTACATTAATTCCTGCTGTATCTGCTGCTTTTGGGTTTTCTCCAACTGCTACTAAGTTAATACCCCAACTAGTTTTATATAATATAATATAACTTATAATTAATAATAAAAACAGAAAATATACAAATATATTTTGAGAAAAAATTACTTTACCAATTATTGGTATTCTATTTAATAAAGGTATACTCATATTCGAAACTACTTTACAACTAGGGAGTTCAGTTGAAGTACCAAAACCAACTAGAAATAAAAAACTTGTTAATCCTAGAGCAAAAAAGTTTAAAGCTAAACCTACAATAGTTTGATTTGCTTTACCCTTTATTGATAAGAAACCATGAATTAATGATATAATTACACCACAAATTAAACCTGCAACTACTCCTAATAGGATGCTACCAGTTTTATTACATATATAGAATGAAGCGAAAGCTCCACTAAGCATTATTGAATCTAAACCAATATTTATTACCCCTGATTTTTCATTTATTGCTTCACCTATTCCTGCAAATGTTAATGGTGTTGCAATTCTAATAGAAGCTGCAATAATTGAAGTTATTAATGCTATCATTTTGTTTCCTCCTTATAGAGAAATGGAAATAAAGCTTCATTTCCTAAATGCAATAAAACTATAATCCCCATAATTAACAAAGCAATAGAGGAAGGAACTTTTGCATATCTTTGCATTGAAAGAGATCCAACTTGAAGAGCAGCAATCCCAAGGGAACTTATAATACAATTTCTTGGTTTATTATTTGCAAGTAAAGCAACTATTATTGCGGTATAACCAAAATCTGATGAAATACCTACCATTAATCTATGCTGTAATCCTAATATTTCAAATACTCCAGCAAGTCCAGCAAAGCCTCCACTTATCATTGCAGATAATAAAATACCTTTTTTAATATTAATTCCTGCACAAATACTTGCTCTAACATTTTGCCCTATGGCTCTAACATGAAAACCACTTTGAGTTTTGTCTAACCAAAATTGAACAATAAAGACTAAAATAATAGCAATTATTATTCCTAAATGAAGTCTAGTTCTACTTATTATTAAAGGAAAACTAGCTTCTATTTCACTAGACATAGGGAAATATCCAGATTTATCCATTAAAATAGTTTTTACTAAAATTCCCGTAATCCCTAAGGCAATATAATTAAGCATTATTGTGTTTATTACTTCTGAAACTCCAAATTTTGATTTTAGAATTCCTGGAATTAAAGAATATATTCCACCAAATAAAAAACCTAAAACAAGTGCAACTATTAATAAAATTGGAGTTGGAAGATTAAAATATATACCAACTATAGTCGCAACTATTGCACCTATATATAACTGGCCTTCAGCTCCGATATTTATAAAATTAGTTTGAAAAGCAACACTTATTCCTATACTACATAATAAAAGTGGACACATTTTTACTAGAACTTCACTAATATTATAACTAGAACCTAAAATGCCTTTGATAAAACCTTCTAATGCTTTTATAGGACTTGTGCCCACTAATAAAATTAAAATACAAGCAATAACAAAAGTTATAATTGCAATAAGAAATATGGAAAATATTTTCCCTTTCTTTTTACTATTCATTTTTAACTCCTGTTCCAGCCATCATTAATCCAACTTTTGTAATATCTAGATTATGATCATTATCAAGAATTCCCATAATCATACCATTATGAATAACAAGAATACGGTTACTCATTTTTCTTAATTCTTCCATATCGGTAGAAATTAATACAATTGAAGCTCCCTCTTTTTGTTTTTCATAGAGCCTTTGATGAACACTATCACTGTAACCAACATCAAGCCCTCTTGTTGGTTGGAAAGCAACAATTACAGAAGTTTCATCGCTTATTTCTCTGGCTAAGATTAATTTTTGTTGATTACCCCCACTAAGAAGTCTTATTGGAGTCTTATTGCTATAAGTTTTAATATTATATTCTTCTATTTTTCTTGAAGTATCTTTACTTAAATTATTCTTATCAAGAATTCCATTTTTATAATATTTAATGTGAGCATCGCCTTTTAATAACAAATTTTCTTCAAGGCTATAATCAAGAAGTAAACCATCATGATGACGATCATCACTTATATAAGCTATTTTAGACTGTTTTCTCTTAGAAGTTGATAAATTAGTTACATCTTCCCCATCTATATAAATCTTTCCATGGGAATACTTTCTAATGCCAACAATAGATTCAGCCAATGCTTTTTGACCATTACCATCTACTCCAGCGACACCTAATATTTCACCTTTATAAACATCAAAATTAAAATAACTGATATTTTTACCTTTCCCAGTTGAACTTAATTCTTTTAGACTAAGGCCTATTTCTTTAGTGGGAAAATATTTAATTTGTTGTTTTTTTAACTCTCTTCCAATCATAGCTTTAGAGAGAGTATTTTCATCTAATCCTGCTCTCTTTTCATCCAATTCTTTTATCCCATCTCTTAGAACAACAACTCTATCAGCTATATTAAGGACTTCAGAAATTCTATGAGTAATCAAAATAATTGCACAATCTTGATTTGCCAATTTTTTTAGAACTTCAAAAAAACTGGCACTTTCTTGTGGTGTTAAAACAGCTGTTGGCTCATCAAATATTAATATTTGAGCTTTTCTATATAATAATTTTAATATTTCTACTCTTTGTTGTTGTCCGATACTTAAATTTTGAACAAGATCTTTGGGGTTAATTGCAAAATTAAATTTTTTTGAAAGCTGAGCAATTTCTGCTTCTCTCTCTTTTGTCTTTAAAAAAGGATATCCTTTAAATTTTTCACCTAATGTAATATTTTGTTCAACACTTAATTTAGGAACTAAAGTAAAATGTTGATGAACCATCCCTATATTATACTTTAAAGCTTCTTTAGGAGATTTGAAACAAACCTCTTCTCCCTTTACTTTAATCACACCTTCATCTTTTTCATAAATTCCATACAAGATATTCATCAAAGTTGTTTTACCTGCCCCATTTTCTCCTAATAGAGCAACTATTTCACCACTATTAATTTCTAAATCTACGTTTTGATTAGCATAAACACCAAAAAAAGATTTCGAAACGCCTTTCATAGATACAAGATTCATAAATATCCTTTATAGAATCCCCTAAAACTTTCGTTTAAGGGGATATATTAACTATTAGTTAGTTGGTTTTTCAATTGTAGGAACTACAAAAGATCCATCTTTTATTTCTGCGATTCTTTTTGTAATTGCATCTTTTATTTCTTGATCAAGAATACTATCGAAACTATGATAAGGTGCAATTTGAACAATACCATCAGCCATTCCTAAATTATAAATACCACCTTCGAAAGTACCGTTTTTAACATTTTCAATTGCTTTAACAATAACATTAGGAATATCATAAGAAGTTGAAGAAACAACATGATTTGGGCTAATTGAGTTTTGATCATAACTATTACCTAAACATAAGATATTTGCTTCTTCACTTGCTTTTATAAGACCTGTTCCTGCTTGGTTTGCAACATGATAAAGAACATCAGCACCTTGATCTATCATACTAATTGCAGCTTCTTTTCCTTTAGTTACATCAGTATATGAATTAATATAAACACTTAGAACTTTACAATCTGGATTTACTTCTTTAACTGCTAATTTAAATGCTTCTAACTCTTTTGTAATTGATGGTTGAACCATAGCTCCTTCAACACCAACAATATTTGTTTTTGTTAAATAACCAGCTAACATTCCCATGATATATGCGCCTTCATTACAACTAGTTACATAGGAAGCCATATTAGCTGTTTGTGAAGCTGATTCTGTTGCCATAAAATATTGATCTGGAAAATCCTTTGAAACTTTAGCAGCTGGAGCTCCAAATTGGAAACCATGTCCAATTACTAAATCATAACCTTGAGCAGCATAATCTCTAAATGCAGCCTCAGTATCTGATATACCAAGATTTTCCATAATACTTGTTTCAATACCAAACTTTTCTTTTGCAGATTCTAAACCAGCAACTGCTATTGCATTCCAACCTTGATCGTTTGCAGGTCCTGATAACAATAAGGCCACTTTTACAACACCATCATCAGCAGGACTTTCTTTAGCACCTGAAGCAAATACACTTGATAAAGCAATCATAGTAATAAGCACAATAGTAATAAATTTTTTCATAATCTTCCCTTTCTAGGATTTCCTAGATTCCTCAATATTTTAAACCTTAAGGTTTAACTAAAATCCATTTTTATATGGAGTAAAAGCATCACTATTATTTCTTAAAATATCAGTACAAACTTTTTCCCCATCACTATTTACCTTTGTTTCATCAATTTTTGTTAGTTTTCCATTTTCAAATACAATCTCACCATTAATCATGGTTAAATCAACATTTCCTGTTACTCCACATCTTGGAATAATATTTTTTGGATCATGTATTGTTCCAGTCAATTCAAGAGTACTTGCATCTATCATAAATAAATCAGCAGCCATATTCTCTTTTAAATGTCCAATATCTTTTCTTCCTAAAGTATATGCACCTTCATAAGTAGCCATTTTCAAAATATCATAACCACTTATTGAGCCCCCTCGTTCTTTACCAAAATAGCATTGCATTAAAAAAGCAATTCTCATTGCATCTAATAAATTAGAACTATCATTTGTTGCAGAACCATCACACCCGAGTGATACATGAGTCCCAAATTCTTTTAATTGTTTCATTGGTAATATTGGGAATCCCCCTAAAATTGCAGGGGAAGGACAATGGCTTATGCTTGTCTTGTAATTTGCTAATCTTTTATATTCTTCTTGATTTAATTCCCAACAATGAGCTAACCAAACATCATCTCCAATAAAACCAATATCTTCACACCAATCTAGAGTTCTCATTCCATAACGGTCCATCATTATAGAATTTTCACCTTCTCCTAAATGGGTGTGTAATCTAAGTTTTAATTTTCTTGCTAGTTTCACAGATTCAACAAAGGTATCTTTATATGAATTAATTGGTTGACAGGGAGCTACAACTATTTGACTCATGCTAAAATCATTAGGGTCATGGTATTTGTTTGCTAATCTTTCAATATCATTTAAAAAAGTGTCAGTACTTTCAACCATAACATCTGGCATTGTACTTCCCTTTGATTTTGGGAGAGTATTACAGCCTCTACCTGCATGATATCTAATACCTAATTGAGATGCAGCTTTCATTTGGTAATCCACAGCTTCAATTCCTGTTTTATCAGTATAACAATACTGATGATCAAAGGCAGTTGTACATCCATGCTTAATTAAGTCTGCCATAGCTGTCATACTAGAATAATATATTACTTGATTATCTATTAATGAAAAGATTGGGTAAATTGTATCTAACCACTGTGGAACACTCATATTAGGATAATCAACAGTTTCAAGATTTCTTACAAAAGTTTGAAAAAAATGATGATGTGTATTAATTAATCCTGGATAAATATTTTTCCCCTTACAATCTATAACTCTATCTGCTTTTATATTTATATCTTTAGAAATTGTCTTAATAATTTTATCTTCTACTAATAAATCAGTATTATAATAAACTGTATCTTTTTCATCACAACTAACTATAGCATTAGCATTTTTAAACAAAGTAATCATATTTACTCCTTAATCCTTAAGTTGAGTATACAAGTTATAGTAAGTATAAGGTCAATCAAAAAATCAAAAATAAATATTTTATTACTAGATAATAAATTATCTTAAATTACATATAGAATATTATAAAAAAATCTATTATTTTATTTCTAAAAAAAACATCATAAATACAAAAATGATAATTTACCCTAAAATTTTAATCTTTATTTTCTTTAAAGATTTATTAAAATTTGGTACAATCAAAATGAAAATACAATATTAAATACTAATTATATTTTTATTAAAATTAAAATATTTTATGTATTTATGCTTTACAATATTTAATTATTTTTTATACCTTAAAACAAAAGAATAATTTTAGATTATAGGGTTTATAACAATGCGTTTAAAAAAAACTAAAGCACTTATAATATCAATTACTGTAATTATGATATTTTGTTCATGTAATTTACAGCCTAATCCAATTTACCAACTTCCTTCAGAATTAGTTGGAAAACTTGAACCCTGGGAAGGTGACATTTATTTTTTAGAATATGAATTACCAAAATTACATAAGAATGTTTATCATACAATTTCAAAAGAAGAATATAAGCAAAATATTCAAACTTTAAAACAAGAATGCGCTACTTTAGAAAGTGAAAAACAATGGGTTAAAATAAGAACTTTTGTAGCTTCAATAAATGATGCACATACAGCTTATTCCTCTAAAATGGATTATGCTTACCCATTAAACATTGTAGTTTTAGAAGATGGTGTTTTTGTTACTGCTGCTCTTGAAGAAAATAAAGACTTAGTAAGGACATCTTCAAGTGAAGCGTCGAGAGTTGAATTAATTGCTATTAATGGAATTCCTATCTATTCTAATAATGGAGAAGAGTCTGTTTACTCAATTATAGGAAATATACTATCTCACGAAAACGATAGTTATCTAAAATCTTTAATGACATCATGTCTTCTTGACCCTATATTTCTTTATGGTGCCGGAATTACTACATCAAAAACAAGTTGTGATATGACTTTTCTTTTCCCAGATTCAAGTGAAACAACAATTACTTTAGACTCAGAACCCCTCAGTAATTTTAAAAATCTTAATTGGAAAGTTTACTATTCGGATACATACCCCGCTGATAGATTTTTACTTCCACCATATATTCAATTCAATAAAGAAACTTATTATGGGAAATATTATCCAACAAATAATACTTTATATATTTTATATAATTCCTGTAGAAATGATGAAAATCAATCTTTTTCTGATTTTATAAAACAACAATATTTAAACTGTAATGGGAATCCTGTTGATAAAATTGTTATAGATTTAAGAAATAATGGTGGTGGAGATTCAAGAATCATTAAGCCACTTTATAATCTATTAAAAAATGAATTATCTAATTCAACGCTTTATGTTATTACTGGAGAAAATACTTTTTCCTCTGCACTTATGAATGCAATTGAATTATCAAAAAATTATGATGGGATTTTAGTTGGAAGTCCAACAGGTGGTAAACCAAATCACTATGGTGAAGTTAAAAGCACTCAATTACCAACAGGGAACAGAATCTCTTGGTCTACAAATTATTTTACAATGATACTAGGAGACAATAGTGATTCTTTATATCCTCAAATACCAATAGAAATTCCATCTACAGATTTCTTTTCTCTTAAAGATACTATTTTAGATAGTATTTTACAAATGGATTAATTATTTCAAATAATTTCTATACTAAAAAGTAAAAAAATATTTCCAAATTAAAATTTATTCTTTTGAATAAAAAAAATAATTTGGAAATAATTAATAACTTATAAAGATTAAAAAAGACTATTGAGTCAAAGTATCTATAAAATCAACATTTTCAATTGCTGATATTTCTTCTATCACAGTTTCAATAAGTTTTGCATTTTTTACTTTTATTGTAACAAAAGCTTTGGTTATTTTATTAGCTTTGTTCATTTCCATATCAATGATAGTCATCTTATTTTTGTCAAATATTTTTGAAATATCTTTAACTGTGCCTTTTTTCTTAAATTCGATATAAAAAATTTCTCTTGTATATTTTCTAATATATTTATTCTCAAATTTTCCTAAAATTAATTCAACAAAAAGAACAGCTAATGTAGCAGCAATACCACCTTCATAATACCCTGCTCCTAGACATAAACCAATAATTGCAGTTGTCCAAAGACCAGCAGCTGTAGTGAGACCTTTTACATCTTTTCTCTTTGTAATAATAATTGTACCAGCACCAATAAAACCCATACCGGCAACTACTTGAGCACCTAATCTTGCAAGGTCTGTATACATATGTAATTCTAAATATAAGTATTGAGAAGTTAGTGTTGTAAGGGCTGAACCAACACAGATTAAAATATGTGTTCTAAAACCAGCTGGTCTACGTTTCGACTCTCTTTCAAGACCAATTAATCCTCCAAAAACCATTGCTAAAACTAATCTTATAAATATTGATAATAAATTAAACTCTCTTAAATAATCCAAATAACTTAAATAATCCATAACCCCTGCCCCTATATTTCTTCTACATTACATATTTCATCAAATTCTGAAAGTGCCATTATTACTTCTGAATGTTTTATGTTTTTATTACTGAGTTCCATGTAAAAATTTGCTCCTATTAATGTTTTAGGATCGTCAAAATTATTCATTACATCCAATTCAAATATTGAAATATTTAATGATTTAATTAATTCAATTACATGTTTTAAAGATTTAATTGATCTAAATTCAATATATACATTCATGTTTTTTGATTTTAATAAAATAGAATCTTCAATAATAGGTAATCCAAATAAACAAACTAATATTATTAAAAAGCCTATAATTGCACCTTCATAAAACCCTGAACCTAAAGCTAAACCCATACAACCTGAAGCCCATAATCCTGCAGCGGTAGTCATTCCTTTTATTTTTTGTGTACCAGATAAAATAATCGATCCAGCTCCTAAGAAACCTATACCATTAATTACTTGAGCACCATATCGACTTAAATCAAGACCTATTCCATTAATTTTGTATGCATCATTCCATAATGTATTAATCATAGAATATTCAAATTGAGCTAAAGTCATTGTAAGAACGGCACCTATACTAACTAACATATAAGTTCTAATGCCTGCTGGTCTTTGTTTAATGTTTCTTGAAAAACCTAAAAAACCACTAAATATTATCCCTAGAAATAAACGAACACAAAGTGATAAAAAGTTTAATTCTCTCAACGAACCTAAATCTAACATTAATTCCTCTCTTTTTAACTATCATAAAATTATAAACTACAATTGTTATAAAGGAAAGCGTTCATTTTTTTCATTTATGAAAGAGAATTGATTTTAATAAGAATATTAAATTATTATTGAATAAGCATTTTTTATAGAAATTATTTTATTTCACTTATTTTTATAATAAAATTAAGCATCAATAGTTATAATAAATAAGTATTATAATATTGAGGCTTAAACATAAACAAATAATTTATAAAAAGATTATTTTTTAAAATTAAAATTTCTAATTGTTTGAGAAAAACTATTCAATAAATTTATTCCAACTTTTTGTTGCCAAGGATTATCAAATTCATTCTCATAAGTTAAAAAAAGATGTTCTCTTAGCATTGAGGCCGCACCAAAGGCTATTGAATCAGCACCTTCCGTTGCTTTTTGAATAATAAAATTATTATAACCTTTGTATGAACTGTTTCTTTGAATCTCAGCTTTTAAACAAGGTTCTATATCATCAAAATATTGTACTAAATCACCACCAATACTAATCTGAGTCAAATTAAGAATATTTACTAAAAAAGCCATATCACGAGATAATTCAGTTTTTACTCTTTCTATGATATCTCTATCTGATTTAATTAATGAAAATTCTTCGTTTGTTATTGAAAATTGAGTTTTATTACCTATCACGTATTGTGGATTTTGATATTCACCTGCAGAAAATTCTTTACCATAATGAACTCTTTTATCAATTACAAGCCCAATACCTATTGCTAATAAATGAGTATTATCTCCTAGAAATCTAGCTTTTCTAAATTCCCCTAGAACAAAAAGAAAATCTTGTTCCCTATTATTACTTATATTAGCTAATTCACCCCAACACCCACAATTTGCATCATTCTCAATAAATACGGGAACATCAATAAAAGCTTTAACTTCATTATAGAAATTTAACTCTTCCATAATTCCTAATGGATTAGAGCCACTGATAACGCCTTTATGAGTATTAATAATTCCAGAAATAGCAACTCCAATTCCCAAAAGAGGCAGGTTCTTTTTTTCAATTTCCTTTACCACTTTTCTATATATATTTTTAAAAGTATCAATGAAACTAGAACTTTCTTCAACGTCCCCTTTTATAGTGCCTAGAATTTGCCCATTTAGACTTACGAAACTTGCTACAAAAAAATCAGTTCTTATCTCTAAGCCTAGCAATATACCACTTTGATCGCATATCTTTAAACCTATTGGTGTTCTACCTTTTTTATAGACAGGGTTTTCATCTACTATTTCTTCTATTAATTGTAAGTCAACCAATCTATTTACTACAACAGTTATTGTAGATCTATCTAAACCAAGCTGTTTTGAAATCTCAATTCTGCTAATTCCTGGATTTAAATATATCAATTTTATAACTCTAACAATATTATTGCTATTTTGAACAACTCTCAAAATTTTATCCCTTAATTAATAATTTATTATATTTTTATTCTAATAAAAATATAATAAATACAATTATATTTCTACTTGAATATATTTTATTTCACCACTTCGATTAAAAATAGTACTACTTATCTTATTGTCTAATACATTTTTATTTATCTCAAGTCTTTGTCCATTATTATAGAAGACTGTAATCTTTTTGGAACTAGAAAGTGTATATATTATTGGAATTTGACATACCGTGAAACCAAGTTGATTAGTTTTTAATATAATACTCTCTTGTTTTCCTTCAATTGAATAATATATAAATTCTTTATCATTATCTAAAAATTCTTTCTTATTAATTAGGGTATGATCAAAGATTATTTCACCGTTTTTAATAATTATACCAAGTTCTCCCATCCTAGAAATTATATCCTCTTTTACTTGTCCAGTCATTCCCGGTTGTTTGACACCAGAATTACTAGGAGTATGAGAATAAGCATCTGTAGGGAAAGCTCCATAAAGTTCTGGAGATTTATATAACCCAATTCCTTCTTTTATTTCATAATAATAATCTTTTAATCTATCAATTAATTTCTGATCACTCCCATTATCAATTGCATTAAAATAACATTCTTCAACAGCAAGTAGTAGTTTTGAAACCATATGCCAATAAATACTTCCAAGGCCTTCATAACCATAAAAAGTACCAGAGCGTCCAGTAAAAGCTCTATGATTAAAAACTTCTTCATAAATATTTAGGACTTCACTTTCTTCTCTCTCAACAAGATTTCCATATTTTGTATTTCTCAATAATGAAAGAGAATTAGACAAGACTTCAGCATTTCTAAATGTTTCATTAAAATGATATTGTCCATTTTTATCTATGTTAATTATTGATATATTATTATCTTCAACCATTTTCATTAAAAGTTTTGATTTAACTACTTGTTGCTCTGGTATAATATTTTTTTCAATAAATTTTGGAAGTTCTCTATTAGGATAAAGTAAATAACTATATTGATCTTCTCTAAATAATTTACTAACTCTTAGTGCTGCTAGAACATCTAAACATTCATTAGTAGATAAGTATCCTGAACTTAATACGGCAACTTGACCTTCAAGCATTTCATAGAGATAAGAAATTGAAATCCCCTTTTCATTAATTGATATTAAATTATATGAATGATAGAGCCCATCATCTCTTTTATTTACTTTTATTGATTGATCAATATATTTCAAAGCTAGTTGTGTAAATAAAGTTAACTGGTCTGAATCAACACTGTCATGATTTTCTACAAAGGATTTCTCATATATTGAATTTCTATATTTTTCTCCAGCTTTACCTAAGGAGTCTGCAAAAAATAATCTTTCTTTATCTGAAAATCCCAATTTAAGTTTTGAAAGATTTTTTGAAAAAAGATTTAATTCGCTCTCAAACAAAGCTTTAAGAGGTTTTGATATTTTAAAGTTTGCGTTTTTAAGTGTAGAAAATTGATTATTCCAGAACTTAATAAATCTGCGTAGATAATAAAGAGTAACCATTGAAACACCATTACCTACCAATGCATTGTTTGCATCATTCCACTCAGGACGTTGAGTATTTAACCAAATTCCTGCTTCAGGAATGAAGTTACTTAATTTCACTAAAAGAGTAATAAGAATTTTTTCTGTAAAATTTACATGATAAACTTGATTCTTTGAATTAAGAATAAGTCTCCCATCACTTCCAATTTCATTTACAAGAGAAGTAATTTTATTATTCAATTCATAATCAAAATCTATTGTTTCTTTTGGATTCTTCTTAATTTCATCGTAAGATTTAATCCTATATGGAACATTTGCAAAAGCAAAAATATCTTTAGAAAGTAACTCTTCTAATTTATCAGGATGATATTTATTTGATAATTCAAGAAGTTTTTGTAAATAAATTATCTGATGATCTCCCCAGTACCCTATATATGCCCAAGGATCATTAGCATCAGGGATTTCCCAATCTATTCCACTTCTCATAATTCTATACGGATTATATCCATCAGCAGTTGAGGCATTTAAGAATTTACAAATAATATTTTCAATATATTCAGGGTAAGAAATTGATAAAGCTTCCCAGTTTTGAAAGATATCACGCCAGTTCCCTTGATAATCTAATTTCTCACTTCCATCAGGATTTTTGTTTTCAATTGAAAAAATATTCCAAGGACGACTTGGATCTCCATGTCTTCTGCTAAAACTTAAAGGAAGATATTCATAACAAAGTCGAATAAAATCAAAATTATTTGTATTTTCTGCTTGCTTAATAAGATCAGTAATTAATATTTCATTTGGTAAGTTATTAAGAAAACTATCCACTTCAATACCAAGACCATTATTACTTTGATTAACAAATTTAATAAAATCATCTATACAAATAAAATATCCATTGGGATAAGTTCCACCCCTCAAAATATTAAACATTGTTTTTGAAAAATGACTAACAGAACATAGTTCTTCATTACTACACTGCAGGCCATCAGCTCCAGCAACTTTCTTAATAAGATTTATAGTACCTTTATTAATGTCATTTTCAACTTCTTCTTCAATAGATTCATTTGATTTAAGTATTCTATTTAAATTAGCAACTTTAGTAGAATTTTGATTTACTTCAGCTACAGTAATCCAATTATAGCTATTTTCTTTATCAAAAGATAATTTAGTTGAAATATAATAAGAACCTCTTCTAGCCCTAACATCAGTTTCTGTATAAAGAGGGAACCCTCTTCTAAAATTATTTAGTTGATTATCAGAAAGAAGAATCTTTGTGTTATTCAAACCTTTTGACCAAATTGTTGTTGCGCTCAAGGATTCACTAGGCTCCGCTCTATCCACTGGAATAGAACTAAGGAAAAACAGACCAAGATTAGTTTCTTCTAATAATTCATTTTTTTTATAACTATCTAAAAGATTGCTATACTCATTTTGAAATGCATAATCAATTCCACTTGGAAGAATATTACTGATACCATCTAATATTTCAATATTAATTTCTTTCTTTTCTAAATGACTTATTTTAGATTTTTTTACAATCCCAAATTTTTCACTTGTATACCAACCATATTCAAAAGAAATACCAAAATCTTTATTAATTTCTTGAAATATGAGCTTGTTTCCAAATTCACTCTTATAAAGGTTTCTTTCAATATTATAAATATTTACAAGTTCTTTATTAAAAGGCTCCCATAAATATATTTTATTATCTTTTTCAACTTTAATAATAGTTTTACTTCCAGTAATCCCACAATAATCATGTATTTTATCAACAGTATAATAAGGGAAAAGTGAATTATCTCTATTTTTTCTACCCGCTGATAAGGAACCATTGCTTGAAATAAATATCCAATGATTTGAATCACTAACTATTGTCATAAAAAAGTCTGCCATTTGGTCGTAATTGGAAATTTTATAAAACTTTTCATTATTAATCTTTACAAATTCTCCACAAACTTGTGAAAAGTTAAAGTTTAGCGCAGTCTCTCCTAAATGTATTTGATTATTGTTCATAATTTGTTGTCCCTCTTTAATACTTTTTATTATCTAGTACAGAAAAACAATATCATAGTTAAAAACCAATTGTCTATGTTTTTATTAACAACAAAATAAAATTATTAATAAATAATACATATTTTAAAAAAAATATATCCATATTAAATAAAAAATGTCACTTTTTTTAAATTTTTTCATGATTATTTTATTATTGTTATATACTTTCATATAATTAAAATATTTAATAAATACTAAGAAAGAGGCAAAAAAGTGAAATTAGAAGAAGTTGATAAAGTTGAAATTAATATAATCATGGATAACTATGCAGATTGGATACTTGAAGATACTAAATATGTAAAAAGAGCAATGGATTCAAAAAATGGGAAAGAATTAAAAGTTCCTCTAATGGCTGAACACAGTCTTTGTCTTTTGATTAGTATTTATAATAACAATGAAAAACATGATATTCTTCTTGATACTGGAGAAAATGGAGTATCACTTAAAAACAATTTAGATATCCTTGAACTAAATTTTAAAACTGTAGAAAATCTAATTATTAGTCACGCACACAGTGATCACACTCATGCTCTTTCTTGGGTAATCTCTCAATTAAATAATTCAGCTAGTGTTATTGCTCACCCTGATGTATTTCTTAGTGGAAGGTCTTTTGTTGATAATGGGTTAACAATAATAAATGATTGTCCAACTAAAGAAACTATTTTATCTCATGGTAATTCAATTATAGAATCAAAAACCCCTTATATTTCAGATAATAAATTATTTATGGTAACTGGAGAAATTCCTAGAATTACTGACTTTGAGATATTAAATTATGAATCTTATGTAATTAGAAATGGAATTAAAGAATTTGATAAGATTCTTGATGATCAAGCAATTGTAATAAATATTAAAGGAAAAGGGTTACTTATAATATCGGGCTGTGCTCATGCAGGTATAATTAATACAATTAAATATGCGCAAAAAATAACTTCAATTGAAAAAATTTATGGAGTTATTGGAGGTTTTCATTTACCTCCAAAAATAAATTCAAATATTACTGAAAAAACAATTGAAGCTTTAAAAGAGTTAAATCCAAGCATTATAGTTCCTATGCATTGCACAGGTATTTATGCAATCTCTAGATTCATACAAGAGTTTAAAGATAATTGTAATTTGTCTTGTGTTGGGTCTAAATTCACTTTTTAAGTATTATTCTACTATTATCAAATAAAATGTCTATTCGACTTATTTATGAAAAATGTCTTAATTTATCGAATAGATATTTATTGTTTAAATAATCATCTATGTAAAGAGAGGCTCTATCCCTTGTGAAGAAACTAAAGCTTTCATATCTTCATCTGAAGGAGTAAATAAAGGTTCACTTGCTTTTTTAAGTAATATCGGAAGCAAAGAAATATCTCCAGTACTATTTAAAAATACATTAGGATTTTTTAATACCCAATTAACTGATTTTGCAATACTAGCTTCTGAAGTAAGTGGTTTATACCATGTTGTATATGGATTTATTTCTTCTTTTACAGGGCCTTTTGCTAAAGATTTGATTGTTTGAATTGCAACCTTCCTTTCTTTACAAAGCGAAATTAGTTTATTCACATCCTCACTATAATTGTGATTTTGCATCATTATAAAATTATAAGGGAATAAAACTGAATCAAAATCATATTTCATCAAACTCTTATAGTGCATTCTTGGGGCATCAATTCCATGTCCTGTAACTCCAATATATTTAATCAAGCCTTTTTTCTTAGCTTCTATTGCAGCCTCTAATACGCCACCTTCATTCATTGCAATTTCCCATTCATTTTCCTCAATTAAACAATGGAATTGCCATAAATCAATATGGTCAGTTTTAAGTTTCTCAAGAGATTGATATAGTTCTTCTAAAGCTTCTTTTTTAGTTCGTTTTTCTGTTTTTGTTGCAAGGAAAAATGAATCTCTATCCCTCTTCATCCAAGGACCAACTCTCATTTCAGCCTTTCCATAACTTTGTGCAACATCAATATGATTAATCTCATATTGTTTGAGTAAATTATATGTTTCTTCAGCTTCTTTCTCACTTACATCCCATAAGGCTGCTGCTCCAAAGATTACACGAGTACTCATATGTTCTGTACGTCCAAATTGCATTTTATCAATCATAATTATACCTCTATGTAAGTATAACATAAGAAAAAGGTATTAAAAAGATTTCGCTATTTGATTAACGCATTTAGCATATTTGCAAACACATTTTATTTTATTGTCTTCAAAACATTTATCTGCTAGACTTTATTATGAAAAGAAATTACTAATATTGATTTAAAATTTAATAATAAAGAAGGGCTACAAAATGTCTTTAGCTTGTAAATTTTATAAACTATTTATTGATCCTTTACTTTACAAATTAAGAGGTAAAGTAGCTTCTTTAATTCCTAATGAAAGTAGTGTAATTGAAATTGGTTCAGGGACTGGGGCTCAATCCCTCCTTTTAGCTAAAACAGCTAGTAAAGTTGTAGGTATAGATATTAATAAAGCAATGACATCTTGTTCCTCAGATGAAGCACAAAATCTAAAACTTAATAATATTAAATACTATGCTGCAGATGGAAGTAACTTAGATTTCATCTCAGATAAAGAATTCGATTATTCAACTATCACTTTAGCATTACATGAATTAGAAGATGAATTAAGAATTCAAATTATAAAAGAAATGAAAAGAATATCAAAACATATAATAATTGTTGATTATAACACTCCTCTCCCCAATAATTTTTCAGGCTGGGTTTCTAGAAAAATTGAAAAATTAGCAGGAGGTTCTCATTATGCTGGTTTTAAAAATTACACAGAAAGAGGTGGTATATTAGAAATCATTAATGAAATGGGATTAACCGTTGAAAATCAATATAGTGCTCTTAATTCTGCTATTATCATACTTGAATTAACTACCTTGAATTAAAGCACAAGACTTTTTCTTAATTTAATCATTCTTAAAAAAAGTTTTAGAACTATTATTTATTTCAAGTTTAATGATTATCCTCAAAGGGTAGAATAAATAAGAATTACTTAAATATTTACTATATTAATATTATAACACTGTTTCTATACAATTATGTTTTATTCTTTATATGATGACTTCGTTTATCTTCATACATAAGTTTATCTACCGCTTTTATGAATTCAGTGCCATCTTTTGCATTGGTATTTTCATACATAGCAGCGCCTATACTTACACTTAAAGTAAATGGAAGTAAGTCTTTTGAATTAAACTTATCAAGTATAGTATTAAAAAAGGAAATATCTTTTTCAAGATTATTTTGGTTAGTATCTTCTCTAAACAATATAAATTCATCACCACCATATCGAGCAATAAACCAAGAAGCTTTAAACCCTTCCTCAAGTAAATGAGCGAAATGCCTTAAAGTAGTATCTCCTAAATAATGCCCGTAGTTATCATTAATTTGTTTAAAACTATTAACATCCATCAAAATACAAGCAAGACCTTTCTTCTCACGAGATAAAATATTCTCTAAATATTTTTCACTCATATTTCTATTATATAACATAGTAAGAAAATCTTTATTTGCTTGTGAATTTTGAGTATGAATAAATACTATCAATAAAGTGATTGCTAAACTAATTCCAGTTAATTCAACTCCATAAAACTTAGCTTGCAAAATCGCTCCAATAAATACAGGGATAGGGAAAAGAATAAAAAAAGAAAAATCTCTTCCTTTAAAATCTTTGTAACGAGTTAGCATATAAAAGAAACCAATAATCAAACATATAAAATCAGCTATGACTATAATAAAAAAAAGATTACCTCTTTGATAAATATTATTTTCATCAATAACAAATATTATTCCATTAAATAAACTAATAACATTTAGTACAAATGTAATAATTATTGGAGTAAGTACAACAATACCAATATCCTTTGGTATTTTAATCCATTTTCTTCTTAGTTGATCAAGATATAAAAGGTATAATGCGCCAGGTATAGGATTTAATACATAAAAGATTAAAGTAATTATAGTTAAAAGAGTGCTGGCTCCTTCAAAAGTTTTTCCTGTTAAAAGATCAATACTTAATTCAAAAATAATAATTGTTAAAGTTGCAAACAATAGTGATATAAAGATTGAATCTTGAGCTTGACGACGACCTCCATGAGAAAGCAAATAAAATAATATTATTAAAATAAGTGTTATTCCAATAATCGAATTTTGAATATTATAAATTATAGGCAATATTATTTTCTCCTTATTTGCAAACTCTTTGATATTATACAAGTAGAAATCATTTTTCGAAAGAGCTTAATTTTTTTTCTCAATATATATTACTTTTTCGAGATTAAATTATATCTTTTATTTTAATTCAATAAGGCTATGATATGCACCCATTTAGCCTGACACTATTTGAATTGACTGAAACCATCAAACCTACAGATTATTGATGACTGCATCCATTAAGGATTACAGGTTTA
>RZYO01000078.1 GCA_009930325.1 Spirochaetia bacterium
TCATTTTGTTTCTCCTTTAAACTCAATTTCATTATCTAAACAAAAGTGTTTGGCATTCTCTCTTATACCTTTTATTGATTTACACTTTAAAGTATTATAAGCAAAGCATACTGCATAATACTCAATATTCTCAGCATCAATATCATAAGCATTAATATTACAAGCATCAATATTCCAAGCCTTAATATCATAAGCATTAATATCATCAGCATAAATATTCCAAGCCTTAATATCATAAGCAGTAATATTATGAGTCCTAATATCACTTTCAATATTTAAATTAAAATTAAATTTTACATCCAATAAGTTTTCGTTCTCTACAAATTCATAAGTATTTGTTTTTGAATTATAATACTGTTCCATTTCTTTTAAATTGTTAAATATTTTCATTTCTTCTCTCCTTAATCAAACTCTTCTTCAACGACATCTTCAATTTCCAAATCTTCTGTGTTGTCGGTATAGTAATTTTTAATGCAATCTTCAAACTCTTCATAATCCATATCAATTTTTTCTAAAACCCATTCAATAACTTGCGAAAGTTCGTGTCTTGTTGCCTTTCTGTTTTCTTTTAAAAACTTTTCAGTATAATCTTCCTTTTGCTGTTTTAAATACTTTTCTAATAATTCATACTTTATGGCAGTCAAGCATTGTTCATCAGTCACATAAAACTTGCAAAGCCCGTAATGTTTTTCAAAACAATCATTATCAGTCTGCACTTCGTAATTACCTTTTACTTCTATAATCATTTTTTATACCCCCTTAATTCTTTCGCCCATCTCGCTATTGTCGACAATGTTATTTTTGTTTGTCGGCTGATTTCACGACAAGATAAATCGGTGGCGGATAATAAGTGTTGTGCTTGTGCCCTATCATTTTCAGTTGCGTTAAGTTTTTTTCCTAAAACCACACCTTGTTCTTTTTTTGCCTTTAATCCATTGCTAGTATTGTATCCAATAACTCGCCTTTGTAATTCATCAGCGAGCAACATTTGAGAAATCGTATACCAAACATAAGGATTTGTTTTAGTGCCAGCATATAATTCAATTCCATTCGACACAAATTTTACATTGACTTCTTTTTCAAACACCAAAATATCAAGCATTTCCATTCCGCTGAGATAATTTCTACTAAATCTTGAAGTTTCACTAAAAATTACCCAATCACCTTTCTGCAACTTCGACAACATTAAGTCAAATTGTTCTCTTTCATCTGCTTTTGTCTTGCCACTGATTCTCTCGGCAAAAGTATTATCATCAACCAATTCATAACCAGCCCTTTGCAAGATACTTCGCTGTCTTTCAAATGTTTGCTCTCGTTGTCTTTTTGCTTGTTCTTCATCTTTTGTTTGAGTTGAAACTCTAAGATAAAACCAATTTTTACACATTTCCTTTCTCCTTATTGTATTTACATATTAGCATATATAATTGTATAAGTCAAGCAAATTGTAGAAAAAGTTTAATTATTTTTTTGGTTTGTCCAATCTTTGATTATTGAGCCACCTATCAAGTTTTTCATTGATATTGTTGCGGTCAATACCGACATTGATTGTGTTGTTGACAACCTCTGGATTTTTAACTAATCCGAAACCATCTGTTTTGCTTTGCAGTTTCGTAATGATTGATTTTTCTTTTGCTATGCCACTAGAACTTGTTTGGAAGTTTTGAGAGATAAGCACCGAGTTTATACTTATAATGATTGAATTGCCATTGTTAAGCAAGTTATCATACACATCAACTGTAGTATTAAGAAACGCACAGAACATCGCCTTATCTGGTGTGAAAACTGGGCAAATGTCCAACAAATACGAAGTCAACCGAATAAAACAATTTCGGGCTGAAATCAAATCTTTTTCATCAAGTTGTTGAATTTCGCTAAGGTTGAACGGTTTATAAACCATTAAACACTCATACATCTTCGCACTTACCAAAGCAGGAGAAATGAACATCTTATATTTTCCGCCACTTTCTTCACAACTTTCCGCTTGTGCTTGTGCTGGTGCTAATACTTCTTCTTGCAATTTGGTTTTAATTGAAGACAACTTGCTTTCATAATCATTTGGGTCGAATGTTTGTCCATCTGGTTCTATAATTATTTTTTTCATTATCTTTCCCTCTTTATTTTATTTATACCAATAATTTCTGCCATATAACTAAATGGTGGACAATTTTCTATCATATCTTTGGCATCGCTAATAGAACAATCTCTATATTTCTTATAAAACGAGATTGCTTTATTTTTTGATTTATCAACAATTTCAAATTCATCAATAACCGTATTGTATATAGAGTATAAATGTTTTTCTTGATTTGTTTCTGCTATAACTAACATATTATTTTTTCTCCTTTATCTCAAAAACCAACTTTGCTGTCCGTTTGCATTTTCACAGTTTAATCTATTTTTTGATATATTAACCCATTTTTGCGAATTATCAAATCCTAAGAAATTTCTGTTTTGTGATTTCCCACTTACTAAATGAGTTCCAGAACCTGCAAATGGATCGAATATTATATCCCCGACTTTTGAACTATTACGAATCAAAGTATCTGTTATTTTTCTAGGTTTTATTGTTGGATGGTAAAATAATTTTTTATCATTAACATTTATTGGGATTTCATAAACCGTTTGTGCATCACTATAATTTTGTGGATTGCAATATGCATTTTTTCTAAAATAAAGACAATATTCTTTATCAGAACAATATTTGTTTTTATATAGTGGCATAGCATTTGTCTTATGCCAAATAATTATATCAAATTTACAATTTTGTTTTGTCACAAAATAATCGAGATACATTGGAATTTGACTACCATTACACCAAATATATATGTTTGGCACTACCATAATTCTCATAAAGTCATCAAAAATTTTTGGGTCTATACTTTCAGTGATTTCATTTTCTTCTAGTTCATCATTCATTCCTTGAATTGATTTTGCTAACTTACTTTTACCACCTGCTCTTGTATTTTTAATTTCATAAGGTGGATCAGTAATAATTAAATCAATACATTTATCTGGTAATTCTTTAATAATTTTATATGAATCCCCACAATATACATTATTGGTTTCGTAATTGCCTAATTTCATCTCTTCTCCTATTTATATTCCCCACTCGACACTTATTTTTTTACTATAATCCCAACAAAAATGATAATCTCTTTCGGTGCTTTTGTAAGGGACATCAAACACAACCCAGTAGGTTGCTTTTTCTAATGGTTGTAAGTCGCTTAAGCCCATTCGATTGTAAGCATAAATATAATCTTTTGGACTATAATTTGCCTTTGGACTTTGTAATTCTAACCTACATCCACTTAATCTTGGTCTTGCATTTTCACTGTATTTGTTCTCAACTTCAAAATGCACAATAATGAAATGATTTGTGGCGTGAATAGCATAAGCATATGTATCGCCCAGCACACTTCTCATTGCGTCAGTATTTTCTACCAATGTTACTTTATAAATGATGTTATTTGGCGAAGTCCAACTCTGCCCAATCGTCAATATTGTTTCATTTTCTTCGCTTTCATTTTCTTCTATAAATGAACAACCAAAAAAGAAACAAGGGACGAGCAATAGGGCGAACAATAAACATAAAAATTTTTTCATAATAACTCCTTATCTCAAACCATTTTGTTTGATATATTCAACTTCTTCTTCTGTAATAGACCACTTTCCACCAATCTTAATTGACTTTATTCGTTTTTTGTTGATTTCTACAAGAGCCTGACTATATGTACCTTTTGTTATTTTATCGTTTTTAAACTCAATGAAGAAGTGCTTTATTTTTTCTCCTGTATTAACTTTTACACCAAAGGGATGTGTAGTCATTTCAATTGCTCTTGGTTCAACTTTTTGCATTACTTTTAAATAATCTTCAATATCTTCGTATTCACTTTCATCAAGCCATCTGAAGAATAGTTCTATTAATGTTTGAGTAAATTCTCTGGTATTTTTTGTTGCCGTTTTTTTATCCATTGATTTCTCCTTGTTTTAAATAATTTTTTAATGTTTTTGGTTTGCCTGTATCAACCAATTCCACATAAGTGTCTATATACCTTTGAATTGTTCTTGCAGTGCAATTTAATTCTTTTGCAACTTGTTCTTTTAACAATAATTTCATTTTTTACTCCTTATTCTTGTGTTAGATTTTAATACAGGCTCTTGTGTTAGTTTTTAATACAAGCATTCTTGTGTTAGATTTTTAGACAAGCATTAATATTCAATATTATGTTTTTCACAAAATTCTTTAATCTTTCTTTTACATTTAAAACTAGGTTCAACATTTCTGTTTTCCCAAGACTGAACTGTGGCAAATGCAACTCCAATTTCTTTTGCAAATTCTTCTTGTGTAAGCAATACTTTTGTTCTAATTTCTTTAATTTTTTCTTTCATTTTACAACTCCTTTTTGATACCGATATTTTATATTTTCTAAATTTTTGGTTTGCTAAATTTTTGTTTTTCCACTCTCGGAAAACCTAATCTATATATAGTATTCTGCTAATAGTATTCTTTTGTTATTTAGGTTTCGGAAAGAGTAATATATTATTTATAGGTATTATAATTTTGGTTTATAATTTAATGGGTTTTCAAATACTTCATATTCCATATATAAAAATACTCCATTTTTACCACAAATTCTTTTTCTATTAATATATCCTAATTGTATAAGTAATTTTATTGCACTTCTAACTTTTGTTATTCCAGAATTAGTGCATTTTGCAAGTGATTTTTCATTAAATCTCCAAGTTTCAGTATTTCCTAACATATAACACAACAAACCTTTTGCTTCTAATGTTAAATTTTTGTCTCTCAAAACTTTGTTATCTATACTTGCATATTTTTTGTTTTCTAATTTTTCTCTATAAATCATATTGTATTTCCCCTTTATAATGGTGATAGTGAAGTAATCCATTTGGAAATACTGAAATGGAAAGATTTGCAACTTCCTGTCCTTCAACTATCATAAGCATTATAACACGAGAATTATTAGTTGTCAACTATTTTGTTATTATTTTTTTATTATATTATAATTGTTTTTATTTATCTCTCGCACAAATAATTATAATATTTCTTATTTCTATAAAACTGCCTACGAGAAATGTCAGTATTATTTATTTTTTTCGGACTATTCGCCATATCTTTTTCAATAAACTGTAAAAATAGTTTATCTTCTTCTACAAAACAATCGTTATTTTGTTCTAAGCAATCAATCAAATGCAAATTATAAGTGGCGAAGAGTTTTCGTTTTTCTTCATTTAATAAATGTCTAATGCCAGAATAAACACTATTGTCAGTCCTGTTTAGCCAAAGTGAAAGTTCTTTTGGACTTGCAAATATCGCAATTCCATTTTCATTCATAGCCAGAGTTTCATTATCTTTTTCGTAAAGTGCAATCAAATATCTTCCTTTATACAATTTCATATTACTCACTTTTTATACTCCTATAAATATTTTATTATTTCTATTTTTTTTAGATACAAATTATTAAGAACTTCCTTGTTTGTAAAACCATATAAATAATCATATTCGCCACACAAATCATTGTCATTATTACAAACTCTGTCATATAACCAGTTTAGCCAATGTTGTTGTTTCAGAGATTGGAAGAACAAATCTTCATTTTTTTCTTTCCAAGCATTATTTTTTATCTCGCCACGAGTTGGATGCGTTTCTCTCTCAACTTGCTCCCAAACTCTCAACCAGTCAGAAATTTCACAAAGTTTTGAGATTATAAACTTTCTCCACCACTCTTTTCGTTTTCGCTGTCTTTCAGTTTCTTCTTTCTTTTTTCGCAACTCCTCCTTTTGTTGCAAAGTTAATTCTCCATCAAGACCCAAATTAAACATTCCATTTATAATTTTGATTGCAGTAGAACGGTCACAATTTTCTTTCTTCGCCACAAAGTCAATGACATTCACATTTACACCGCAAGACCAGCATTTAAACCATTTATCTTCTTTGCTAATTGTCGCACTTGGGTTATGGTCGTTATGAAATATACAGTAATATTTTTTATTTTGTTTCGGATAGATGCCATACCTTTCGAGTAAATCGCTCATTTTTACTTGTTGCAGGATTATTTCACATTTTGTCATATTCACTCCTTTAATATTCCAAGTCACCGAAGATGTCGCCTTGCTCTGTTATAGGTATAAGTTCTGGCGGTGTTACCACTTGTGCTTTTTCGCTTTCTTCTCTATTCTCATCAATCTTTTTTAAATCATAATAAGTATTGCATTTACGGTTATATTTTAAACACGCAAACCCAATTTTTCTACCTTTTGTTTTCGCCACCCTAATCAAACAATCGGCTTGGTCTAAATCATAATTATTAAATTCAAGTAGTTTCTTTAATGACTTGTATTCTTTTGAGTTATGGTCTATTTTGTCTGTTCTAACAATAATTAAAACATTTTTTGCTATATTTACCAAACTAGAAGTGCCTTTGACATCGAACATATCTGGTAAAATTACTTCTCTTTCGGTTTTTCTAATATGTGCTATTAAGAAAATTGCGACTTTGTTATTTATTGCATAATCTCTTATTTTGACAATAATATCTTTTATTGCCTTATTTTCATTCTCAGTTGAAAACTGAAACTGGTCTACATTATCAAGTAAGAATACTTTACAATTATGTTTTGTTCGTGCTTCTTCAAAACCTTCCAAAATATCATCTACACTTGCACTCGCTCTTGTGTTATATAGAAATAATTTGCCTTCGAATTTTTCTTTTGATTTTTGCCAAGCATCATCACTCAACACCCATTCCCCACAATTAGTTTCCTTTCCATTCGCCACATATGGGACATATTTTAGATTTCTTTCTTCTCCGTATAATGATTGTTTAAATAATCTTTCTTGTGTTTCGTATGGAGTATCTTCCCCAAAGAAACAACAGGCTTTATATCCTTGTTGTATTATATAGCATATTATTTGACTTGCTATTGTTGTTTTTCCATTATCACTAGATGAAGTGATTAAAGTAACTCCATTAAAGCAACCTCCATTTAGTAAATAGTTTATTTGAGAAAATGGATACATAAATCGTTCTTCAATTCCTGTTCGTTTTGGTATTTGCCCAATATCATAAATTTTTTGTATCATCTTACTCCTTTATAGTGTGGACTATTTGGCACATTATTATTTAAAAAACTGGAAAAATGGGCGACAAAGTTTAATTCAGTTTCATTATCTTCAATTTGCTCGTTATATTTCAAAACCGCTTTATAAATCATTGTTGCTTTTTCTTTAACTTGTTCTTCCGTTAATCCACGCATTTTATGTTCATAAGTGCGAATTGCAAGAGTTTTATTTATTTTGCGTTTGTAAATCTTCCAAGTGGGTTCAAAATAACGGCTTAAATCGACCCGTGGTTGCACGATTTTGTCTTTCTCGGTAAATTGTTCGACACACCTACGAATGAACGAAATAAGTGCCATTTCCGCCGTTGTAGTGCTATCGACGACTAGATTTTTTAAATACTCAATCGCTTTTGCCTTACTTACCATATCAAAACTCCTTATACCATTCTGGTTTTTCTCTATTTGTCCACTTTGGTGGTCTACCTTTAACTTTATCGCTATCCCATTTTTTACATAATTTGTTGCGGAAAAGTTGGGATACATTTTCTGTTGTTCTTATATAGTTCGGTTGCCCAAGACTTCCTTCCATATAAAATGGAGTAAAGTCTGGCACTTCTATACTTTTAATAAACCCTTCATCTTCTTCTACCATACCAAAATTATTCATTTCTCTTAAAAACATATCTGTCAATGAATGTATTTTGCTAAATCTATCTTCCCACTCTAAGCAACAATTGTAACCATACCAAGCAATAAACTTTGGATTGTTTTTATAAAATAAATACACTGGGTGATGAGAATGTCCTGCTTTTATTTCTTTTCCATTTTCTCTTTCTTCTACTGCCAATGATAATAATTGCCAACTTTCAACGCACTGTTTTTGTAAACGAACGGTATCAAGTTCTTTAACAGAGTTCATTACAATTTCATAATTTGTTTTGCCTTCGCCACTTAAAAATATATTCATTTTTTATCTCCTTATTTACTCTACCACTTTTAATCATTATTGTCAACTAATTTTATACCTTTTGTGAAAGATTTTAGTTAAAGTTAAAGGCATAGGAAAAACTATGCCTTATACTTTTCGTAAAAATTTATCAATGGTTTTCTTCTTTCTTCAAGCATTTGTATTCTTTTGTCAATTTCTTTCCACTGATGTTCAACTTCTTCCACATCTTCCGAATTTTTTGCTAGTCGATAACCCCTTTGGTCGCTTGTAGCCAATAATGGTTTCACTTTTCCAATATTTGCCAAAATAATTCGCAATTTTCTATCGTTTGAACTATTATATTCCCAACCAAGAAACTCGCACATTGTCTTTTTATCTACTGATTCTATTTGTTGCATAAGGAATTTGTATAACTTATTTGCCAACATCTTTTGGTTTTCGCTTATTTCGGGTTTTTTAATTTCACACATTTTTTATTCTCCTTTACCAACATACCCACAAAAGTGGGTTTCGTTGCATTCCATCAACTCATCAGTGTTGTTTTATGTTTTTATAGTATCACTTATTAAAAATAAGTCAAACAATTTTAAGAAGTTTTTTAAATTATTTTTTGTCAATATTTATGAACTCTGTAAACCTATCAAATACTTTTCGCTTTGTTGCCGTTTCTTTGCCTTTAATTGAATAGTCCAAATGTTTAATAAACCAGTTAGAAACTTGCTTTCTTGTATTAAATTCCCCTTTTTCTAACCCATCTTTATAACCACGAGATTTTTTTCGTTCTCCAATCAAAGTTTTACCAATAGTTCCACCGCTTTCTATATTATAAAGTTCATAACCAGCACTTTTATATTGCTCTATATAAAATCGTTCTTTTTCATCAAGTAGTTGTGGCGGAAAGTGTAATACATTTAATTTCCAACCACCTAAATTTTCTTTGCTATAAAATCCCCGTTTTTTCAAACTAATATCTATCCGTTGCTGATAACCTTGTAAATGGCTTACATTCCTCGATAAAAGGTTTATACTTTTGCCAAGATATGCACACTTTTCTTCTTCCGAAACTCTTGTATAAAAATAAATTCCACTTTTATCATCAATATCAGGACAAGCCTTTTTAATGACTTGCCCTAATCGTTGCTGAATTGCAAATAGTTGTTTGTAGTTGTTAATTTTCATTAACTATTCTCCTTATTTCAAAAAGGGAGTCCATCTTCAGAATCAATCGGTTCAAGCACTGGTGCGTCAACCACTTCCACTTCCTTTGGTTTTTCTTTTGCAAACTGATTGTCATAAACACTAATAGAAGAGGGGTTGTAGAATTTCATTAATTGGACTTGACAGACTTTGCCAGCATTTTGCCCAACTTTGCTTATGTAACTGTTTGGGCTAAAATCAAACTTATCATTCTCAAAGAATTTGAAAGAAAACATTTTGCCTTCTTCCAAGCCTTCGACTTTTCCGAAAACCCAGACTTCGCCTTCTGTATATTTTGTCACTTCTTTCCCAGTTTTATCAGTATATTTTTCTTTTGCAGTGGTGTAGAAACGGGCATACTCGCCCCCAGTTTTTGTTGGTTTAATTTCCAGTTTTTTTACTGGATACTTGTATGGATATTTACTATTCTCTGTTGTGTTTACAAATCCCATATTAATTTTCCTTCCTTTTTATTTTTAGTTGATTTTTTATTTTCTTTTTTCGCCACACTTGTTTTTATTGGCTTTTTTTCTTTAAACAAATTGCTCAAAACTTCTTTCAACCCATTGTTAAAATTTCTTAATTCTCTCTCAACTTTTTCTTGTGCTAGTGGCAGAACGAGTTGTTCTAGTTTTTTAAATTTATTTTGTAAATCATCTATTGCTTTACTATAATCATATGTTGGTCGGTTGATATGATAATTAACTTTATCTTCAAGAGAATTCAACTTATTTAATAAATCTTTTTTTCTAATCATTTTATTCTCCTTTTATATTTGTCCACTTCCCTAATTCTTCACAATAATCGTGTCTAATACAATCTTTATTGTTATTAGGAATAAGTCCAATTCCTTTTACCCATAAAATTTGTGTTCCGTCATTAAAACTATGAATTCTAGAATGTCTATCACTATCAAAATATTCTAAAGAACCATCTATTTTATAAATATTAATTAACTCATCTCCTGAAATAACTTCTTTCGTTATTGCTACTATTGAATTATCATTTTCGATATCTATATTAAAAGTCCATTTTTCATTATAACAATTTTTTATTTTAAATTTCATTTTTTCTCCTTTCCAAATTCTTCAAATTTGTTTTTGTTTGGTGTTTGTTTGTGCTTAATGCAATAAGATAGATATTTCAGTTTCGGAAGATAAATGTTATTTATCCAATCTTGGTCGTAAGGAATGTCATATATCTCAATCCTATCTTTCTCAATTCCCAAGAAAAAGTTTTCATAATTATCTTCTTCCATTTTATATGCCACAATCTTGCATTTGTGCTTGCCAGTTATCCACATTTGCACTTGGCATTGTTGAATATAGTTTGTAGGAACTTTCTTCCATTCATCTTTGTGAGTTTTAATCTCGTATATGCAGTCCTTGCTCTCGGCATCAAGATTTACTCTCAAACTTATATTTCGTTTTTTTATGCACCTGTCGAATTTTAATTTAATTCCTAAACTTTCAGCAATTTTTCGCTCATAAGAATTCCCAGCAAGTGTATATTTGTTCTTAAAATTATTTTCTCTGACACCTAATTTCACAAGAAATAGTTGCATAAAGGTTTGAGTATCCCAATTTCCAACTATCATACTTGTTTCAGATGCTCCCCAAAATGTTGCTCTGTTTTTATTAGTTATCACAACTGCCCACCTTATTTAAGTAATTTTCTCATATTGACTTCGAGATTGTTTATAATTGCACAAGCATTTAGGCAACCCATATATTGTTTCTCATCTTTAATTGTTGGCATTTCAAGTTTTGTTATAACTTCTTTTATATCCATTCCTTGTTTCATAAGATTTGTCATAAGAACTTCAATTCTATTTTTGACTGCCATAACATCGTGATATGCTAAACTATCTTGCTTTTCTTCATCATCACTCTCGTTAAGTGCAAAACATATGTTGTATAAATATCGGCGAATATAAGTCTGTAATGAACCTAAAATTTGTATTTCGTTCATTTTGCTATCTTTTTGCTCTACCATTGGACTTGTAAAAACTAACATTTCATCACTATCCCAATCAGTAAGTGCTAATGTTGCTTCTTCCTTACCAAAATTGAATATAGGTGTAACTCTTGTCTTTAAACAAACACGAGTGATTGCAGGCTCTATGTCTTGTAGTGTAAAGTATGCGATTTTAGTGAAAGAGTTTTTACCTGATTTCTCAATTTTTTCTTCTTTTAGTAATATTCTCGCCTCTTGTAGTTTTTGTCTAATATTCTTTCTCTCTTCTAATTGTATATAATCGTTTTTTGTTTCTTCCATTTTAATATCTCCTTTTTTAATAATAATATATTGAGTTAAAAGATTGCATTAAACCATAATATATACCGCCAATAATTACAATCAAAACAATATTAAGTATAAATCCAATTATCCAGCCATTCACAAATTCATCTTTATCTTCTTTTTCGTTGTTGTAAGCAATCCCAATTAACAATCCAATCAATCCTAAAAACATTCCAAAGAAAATTCCTTGTGCTTTTTTACTCATTTTATTTCTCCTTTCTTTTTTGCTTCATACCATTTGCTTCTTCTTTCTTTTTTATTTTTAAAATACATTTTTATTCCTCTAATGAAGTATGGTATTGCATCAATCAAAAATAAAACTAATGCGGTTAATCCTGCCAACGCTGGTAAAACTAAAATTCCAATTAAGAACCCAATCCAGAACATAATACACCTCCTTTTTTCTCTACCAAGTCAATGCCTGAATAATTTTTATATCTATCTCTTATGACTTTTTTAATTTCAGCATATGTATATTTATTATTATAATGTTTCATCAAATCACTATATGCTAAATATTTATTAAAATATAAATCTAATATTTCTTTTTCAGTTTCTTCTTTCATTTTCTCTCCAATTATTAATAAAGTTCAGAAATTTTAAATGGACTATCATCTTCAAAACATATAGATTTAAAAATATGCTTATAAATGTCAAAAGAATAATAATCTCCATTTCCTATCCACTTACCAATTTGTTTGTTTTTATTTGGTTTTGTAGTCCACAATGTCAACTCATCGTTTAAATCTCTTGTAAGATATTTGTAGCGAGTGTTTAAATTTGCAAGTATAATTTGTTCTTCTATACTAAGTTCAGACATTTCAAACTCCTTTCTTTATTGGTTTTCTACCAACTTTCTTTGGTTTCCAGTTCTTATATTCCTTTTCATCGTAACATAAATATAAGTCGCTGTCATATAATTCGCTCATAGTCCCATTTTCTTGCCTCTTTCTAATCTTTCGTGCTTCAGTTTCGGATAGACTAATCAATCGTTTCATTCGCCACCTCCTTTTAATATGTGCTAATACTATCACATTAAATTCACTTTGTCAACTTAATATGACACAATTACGAAAAAATTACAAAATATTTTCATAAGTCGGGTTCCCCATATATAATATGTATGTAAAATAAATTAAAAATAATGGCACAAGTAGTTGACAAATCAAAATATATGTGTTATATATGTATATATCAAAAAAATAAAAGGAGAGAAAAATGTTAAACGAAAAGCAAAGAAAACAAATAAGAAAGAAGATGATTGATAGGGATATTACAATCACAAATTTAGCAAAAGAACTTGATGTAAGTAGGCAATACATAAGCGGAATACTTGGTGGTATTTTGGGCAATCCAAGAGTTGAGAAACTCTTGATGGACTGGAAAAATAAAAAGGAAAATTAAAGGAGAATTAAGATGAACACTATAACAATTTCGACAAATACAGTAGTCGAAGAGCCAGTATTATTTGGCGACAAATTAATTATTAAAACTAGAAAAATGAATAATTTTATTAAAACTTGGTATTGCGAACCAATATCTACAAAAGAATTTGAGCAACTTCTTGATGATATAAAACAAAGTAAGATTATCACACTTAAATTACAAACAAAGGGTAAGAGTGGCGGAAATGAATAAAGACCCTGCATTTTTATTCTATTCATCTGATTTTTATATTGGAGTTGCTGGTTTAAATATGGAAGAAAGGGGACAATATATATCTTTGTTGTGTGTTGAACATCAGCAAGGAAGATTAAAAGAAAAAACAATTTGTTCTACCTTAGGTATTAAATCTTTAGATGAAATTACAGATGTAATGAAAAAATTTATTAAGGATGAAGATGGTTTATATTATAATCAAAGGCTAGAAGTTGAAGCACAAAAAAGAGACACCTATATTGCTATGCAACAAAGAAATGGTTTGCGTGGTGGTGCTCCAAGAGGAAATCAGAATGCTAAAAAGATAGAAACAACCCAAAAACAACCTAAGGGTTGATTTAAAAACAACCCAAAAACAAGCATACGCGTTAGAAATGAAAATATAATTGTAGTTAAAGATATAATTGTAGTAGTAATATATATTATTCGTTAATGTTTCAGAAAGATATATATTATATATACATACAAATTATATCATTGTTGATATATATTAAAAATAAATATATTAATAATTATAAGTAAAATAAAAAATAAGGAGATATAATATGGAAGATAATAAAAAATTTTATTGGATAAAATTAAATACTGATTTTTATAGTAGAGATAATATTGATTTTCTTATGAGCCAAAAAGATGGTGCAAATTATGTTGTTTTATATCAAATGCTTTGTTGTAAGACTGCAAATAATAATGAAAGTTTATCAACGAATATTGGAGAAATTATTGTACCATATGATGTCGATAAAATTGTAAGAGATTGCAAATATTTTAATAAAGATACAGTAATTGTTGCTTTGGGCTTTTATAAAAAACTTGGTTTAATATATCAAGACACTAATAATTGTTTACAAATATCAAATTATGAAGATATGATAGGTAGTGAATGTTCTAGTGCTAAACGAGTTAGAGAATGGAGAGAAAGAAAAGCGTTACAAAGTAACACGAATGTAACACAAGAGATAGAGATAGAGATAGAGAATAGAGATTATGATAATAAACGATAATGATTTATGTTTCGTATAGTAGTAATATTAAATATATAAGTAGGTATAAGTAAAGAAACAACAAAAATACAATCCAAAATCAAGCCACCCTTGTTTTTTACAATCAAAAGGAGATATTATGAATGTGGATAAGTTTATCGCATATTTGAAAAGATTTAATAAAAGAGTTAGGTATTTTATAAACGACTGCAATAAGTTAATTAAATAGTATTTCTATACGCCACCTAAGCGTTGTTGGTATATATACTAAGATATATTATATATAAAACGGTTTTTACTAGACACATCACTGCTTCAGTTCTTATGCAACAGATTACACTAGACCAATGCAACAGATACAACTAGGCACATTCGCAACAGTCTTGCATAGAGAGATTGGGTATATAAAAAAAGTCGGCTATTCTGTCGGCTCTTTTTTTTGTTGTTTTTAGTGCTTTTGTGTTTTGCTTTCTTTTCTTTGTGTGTTGTGTGGCTCTGTGGCTCATTCTTTGCCGTGTTGCTTGCGTTTTAATAGTGTTATTGAGTAAATACTCAAAAAAATGTTTTTCGTGCGTTTAAGGGGCGATTTTGGGCTTATTTTGTTTTTATGTTTGCAGAATAAAAAAAACGGCTTGCCGTTGTGGCTTGCCGTTGCTTTTACTTGTTGCCTTTTACTAAACTTGTGAAAAAGTAAAAAACTAAAAATATAGGAATTAATAGAACCATTTTGCAACTCCTTTTTTTTAGGTGTTGCCGTTTGCTGTTGCTTTTGGTCGTTATTGTTTTATTTATA
>RZYO01000079.1 GCA_009930325.1 Spirochaetia bacterium
GCTTTTTGCTTCTTTTCTTTGTTTGTCATAGTTAAATTATAATTGATAGAATTTCGCTTGTAAAGTAAAATCACTTTTATTTACGAAATAAGCCAAAAAAATTAATTATAATAGGAGTGATTTATTAAAAATTTTGTGTATATTTGTAATATAACTAAGAAGTTAATATTAAAAAATAAAAATATATAATCAAAATTTACAATTATTTTGGCTTTTAATAAAAAAAAATTTTTTTTTATTAAAAAAATAGATAAAAAGTCTAGCATTTTATAACATATAAATATATTCTCCCTATCTAGAAAACCAGAAATAAAAAGTTAGCATTTCTTTAGCAACTAATAAAAGGGTTTTGGTGAAAAATTTTTATAAGGAAGTAACCAAATGAAAAATAATAGTTATTACATCAGTAGACAGAACGCTTTCGAATCAAGCGCTAGAAGTTATCCAAGAAAATTCCCTTTTGCTTTGAATAAAGCCTATGGATCTTATTTAGAAGATGTTGAAGGAAACAAATATTTAGATTTCCTTTGTGGAGCAGGTACTCTTGCTTTAGGTCATAATAATCAAGAAATTAATAAAGCTATGATTGATTTAATTTCAAGTGACGCTCCTCTTCATACTTTGGATTTAATTACTCCAACAAAAGATTTATTTGTTGAAACGTTAATTGAAAAATTACCAGCAGGTTTAAAAGAAAATGCTAAGTTGCAATTTTGTAGCCCTTCCGGAACAGATGCTGTTGATGCAGTAATTAAATTATTTAAAACTGCTACAGGAAGAAGAACTGTTATTGCTTTTTCTGGAGCCTATCATGGAATGGGGCATGGAGCCTTAGCATTAACAGGCAATCTTAATGCAAAAGAAAAAGTTGCTTCATTAATGCCAGATGTACATTTTTTTCCTTATCCATACTCTTATCGTTGTCCATTCGGATTAGGTGGTGAAAAAGGTGTTGATGCAGCTATTGCTTATTTTGAAAGAACTTTAAAAGACCCAGAATCAGGTATTACTAAACCTGCAGCTGTAATATTAGAACCTATTCAAGGCGAAGGCGGGGTTATTCCAGCTCCAATTAAGTTCTTACAAGAGATAAGACGTATAACAAAAGAATTAGATATTCCATTGGTTTTTGATGAAATTCAATGTGGTATTGGAAGAAGTGGTAAATTCTTTGCTCATGAATATGCGAATATTGCTCCAGATGCAATTTTAGTTTCTAAAGCAATTGGTGGAACACAACCAATGAGTTTAGTTATCTATGATAAAAAATATGATAGTTGGAATGCAGGTTCTCATGCAGGAACATTTAGAGGAAATCAATTAGCAATGGCAGCCGGAACTGTAGTTATGAAGACTGTTGGTACTGAGGATTTCTTAGAAGATGTTAGAAAAAAAGGTGATTATTTAATAAATAAATTAAATAATCTAAAGGATGAAGTTTCAGTTATTGGTGATATTAGAGGCAAAGGTTTAATGGTTGGTATTGAATTTGTTGATCCTAAAGGGGAAAAAGACATGATTGGCTCATTACCTAATTCTGGAGAAATTGCAACTTTAGTACAGAAAAAATGCTTTGAAAGACATTTGATAATGGAAAAGGGCGGAAGATTTGGTTCTGTAATGAGAGTCCTTTGCGCATTAAATGTTAGTTATAGTGAAATTGATGAAATGTTTGATATTTTTTCTACTGTAGTTAAGGAGGTAGATAATGAATTTTGATGATTTGCTTTTGGTAAACAATACAAAAAGTAAACAGTATTATAAAGATGTAATTGAAAAGACATCTTTAGCAATAATCAATTCTTTTAACACTTCTTTAGCATATAAAGGATTATCTCCCCAAGCTTTAAAAAAAGAATTAAATCAAATTGATATCCTTCCAGAGAATGGAGAAAGTTTTGATGAAGTATTAAAAAAAGTTGTTTCTAAAATAATGCCTAATTTTCTATATACTTCATCAAAAGGTTATATGGCACATTTACATAGCCCTGCTTTAATTGAGAGTATTGCAAGTGAATTAATAATTTCAACTTTCAACCAATCAATGGACTCTTGGGACCAAAGTCCTGTTGCAACAGAAATTGAATTGTTAGTAATTCAAATGTTAACAAAACTATATGGTCTTGGAGATCAAAGTGATGGAGTATTTACTTCTGGTGGAAGTCAATCAAATTTTAGTGGATTAATGTGTGCTAGAGATTGGTATTGTAACACTGTTTTAAATCATGATGTGAAGAAAAAAGGTTTACCAAGTAATTATCATAAATTTAGAATTTACACTTCTCAATTATCTCATTTTTCTGTTGAGAAAACAGCACATATCCTTGGATTAGGGTATGATGCAGTAAGAAAAGTACCCGTTGATGACAAATTAAAAATGGATATTTCAATGCTAAAGATTATGATAAATGAAGATTTAGCAAAAGGTTTAATTCCAATGGCTGTTGTTGCAACTTTGGGAACTACAGATTATGGTAGTATTGATGATGTTGTTAGTATTAGAGATATCTGTGATGAACATTCAATGTATTTACATAGTGATGCAGCATATGGTGGTGCATTAATTTTAAGTGAAAAATATAAAGATAGAATCAAGGGTATTGAATTATCTGATTCAATTACAATTGATTTCCATAAAATGTTTTTGTTACCAATTAGCTGTAGTGCCTTCCTTGTAAAAGATAAGGATTTATTTACCCCTTACCAATTACATGCAGATTACTTAAATAGAGAAGAAGATGAGGAAGAGGGATACACCAATTTAGTTGGAAAATCTATTCAAACAACAAGAAGATTTGATGCTCTAAAAGTCTGGATTTCTTTTCAAACTCAAGGTAAGAATGGCTATGCTACAATTATTGATAAATGCATTAGTAATGCTAATACATTATACAATATGTTAGATCTTGCTGATGTTTATGAGACAATTGTTGAGCCTGAATTAAGCTCTGTTGTTTTTAAACATCGAGGATCAGATAAACTTAACAAAAAAATTAGAAAAATCTTATTACATGAAAATGGTCTTGTAATTGGACAAACAAGTTTTAATGACAAGGTTTATTTGAAATGTACTTTATTAAATCCATTAGTTACTAATTATGAATTACTTCATTTGATTAAAAAAATTAATGAGATAGTTATTGAAGAAACAAAAAAATTGAAAAAATAGTATTAACTAAAAAGGGAGATTTTAAATCTCCCTTCTTTGTTATATAGCATTTATCACTTCTTCTAGAATTGATAACATAATTTCAATTTCCTCTTTCTTTATTGTAAGAGGAGGGACAAACCTTACTACATCACTTGCTGCTCTTACAACTAATAATTTTTTATTTAAACAACCGTTAATTATATCAAAAGGATTACATTTTACAACCAAGCCTTGCATCAATCCAAGTCCTCTTACTTGTAATAATTTTTCAGGATATTTTTTTACTAGATTATTTAATCCATTTGTTAAAAAAGCTCCTTTTTCGACTATTTCATTTAAGAATGATTGATCTTCTAATTTTGATAAAACAACACTTGAAGCACTTAATGCAAGAATATTTCCACCAAATGTTGAAGCATGATCACCAGGAGAAAAAATATTATCAGCTTTTGATGAAACGACCATAGCTCCACAAGGGATGCCCCCGCCTAATGCTTTTGCAAGTGTTAAAACATCTGGTTTTACATCATATACTTGATAACAAAAAGGTTTTCCACATCTTCCCATTCCACACTGGACTTCATCAAAAATAAGAAGCAAATTATGTTTATCTGCTAAATCTCTTAGTCCTTGTAAAAATTCTTTAGTTGAAGGAATTATTCCACCTTCTCCCTGAAGAGGCTCAACAATAATTGCACAACATTTATCATCAATAACTTTTTTAACACTTTCTAAATCATTAAAGTCAGCATAGATAATTCCATCTAATAATGGATAAAAATTTTTATGATATTTATCTTGACCAGTTGCTGAAACTGCCCCATATGTTCTTCCATGAAAAGAATGATTCATAGATATTATTTTAAATCTATTATCTTTTGAACCAAATTTTCTTGCAAGTTTTAATGCTGCTTCATTAGCTTCAGCTCCACTATTACAATAAAATACTTTTTCTAATTTTGATAGATTAATAAGTTTTGATGCTGCTTCTAATTCATAAGAATGCCAATATAAATTTGAAGTATGAAATACTCCTTTTTCAATTACTTTTGTTATTTCATCTTTTATTTCTTTATTATTATATCCCAAAGCATTTACCGCAATGCCTGCAACAAAATCTAAGTATTTATCGCCATTTGAATCAATCAAATAATTTCCTTCTCCAGATTCAAATACAACTGGAAACTTTGTATAAGTATTTAAAATAACTTTTTTTGTATCATCTATATATTTATTCATTGTTTTCTTCCTCTTTATCATTAAACATCATTGTTCCACAACCTTTTGATGTGAAAATTTCTAATAAAATAGAATGTGGTAAATTACCATCTAAAATGTGAACTGAATTTACCCCTTCTTCGATAGCCTCAATACAGCATTGAACTTTTGGAATCATGCCTCCCTTAATTATATTTGTTTCAATATACTCGAGAGCTTTCTTTTTTGTTACTTGACTGATTACACTTGTATTATCATTAGAATCTTTTAAAATACCATTTGTATCTGTTAAAAAAATTAATTTTTGAGCTTTTAAAGCCCCTGCTATTGCACTAGCAGCATAGTCCGCATTTATGTTATAAGTATCGCCATTATTATCATAAGCAATTGGTGAGAAAACTGGGATATAATTATTTTCTAAAAGAGTATTTAATAATTCGGTATTAACTTTATCTATTTTTCCTACGAACCCTAAATCAACATCCTTAATTTCTTTAGATACTTCAAAAGTCTTTCCATCCTTTCCACTAATACCTACTGCATTAAGTCCATGACTTTGTAAATCTTTTACAAGAGCTTTTGATATTTTCCCAGATAAAACCATTTCAGCAATTTCTGCAGTTTCTGCATCAGTAACGCGTAATCCATTAATAAAATTTGTGGTTTTGTTCATTTTCTTTAAAGTTTGAGTAATATCTTTTCCCCCGCCGTGAACTAAAACAATATTTACTCCTAAATATTTAAGCATAGAAATATCTTGAATAATTGATTGTTTTAATTGTTCGCTTGACATTGCTGATCCACCATATTTTACAACCACAGTAGTATTAGAGAATTTTCTTATATAGGGAATTGCTTCAATTAATATATCAGCTTTTTTAATTATTTCTTCCATTTTTAGCTCCTATAATCACCATTTATTTTTACATAGTCGTAACTTAAATCACAACCCCAAGCTTTTGCTTCATAAATTCCGTCATTTAATTCAATGAGTACTTCAATTGTTTTTTCTAATAATATTTCTTTTGCTATTTCTTCATCAAATTTTATTGGTTGACCTTTTTTTACAACGCAAATTGTTCCTTTATTACTTTTAAAATTAATTGTTACTTCATTTATGTTAAATTCACTATCACTATAACCCATTGCACATAGAATTCTTCCCCAGTTAGCATCACTGCCAAAAAAAGCACATTTAACAAGATTCGAACTAATAATTGATTTTGCAATGTTTTTTGCATCTTTTTGTGTTTTAGCTCCACTTAGTATTACTTCAATAAATTTATTTGCGCCTTCTCCATCTTTTACAATTTCTTTTGCCAAAAAAGTATTCACAAATTTAAAGGCTTCTTTGAAATTATTATAATCTTGTGAATTGTTTTCAATTAAAGTATTATTTGCAGCCCCATTAGCTAAGGCAAGAACAGTGTCATTTGTACTTGTATCTCCATCAACACTTATCATATTGTATGTATCTTCAATTGTATTTCCTAGTAGTTTTTGAAGTGTCGATTGGTCAATATTTGCATCTGTAAAGATAAAACTAAGCATAGTTGCCATATTCGGATGAATCATTCCGGACCCTTTTGAAATCCCAGTAATTATTATTTCCTTATCATCGATTAATGCTTTTACTGAAATAATTTTTTCAGAGGTATCTGTTGTTTGAATTGCAAAACTAAAATTATGTAAACTTTCTTGAGTTTGATCCAAAGATTTAGATATAGTTGAAATACCTTTCTTATAGGTTCCCATATCTAAAGGCACACCAATTACACCCGTTGAGCATATGAGAACATTTGTTTTTTCACATTCAAATTCATTAGCAACAGAAATAGCTATTTCTTCATTATCTTTTTCGCCTTGAACAGCTGTACAAGCATTTGCATTTCCACTATTTACAATCAAAGCCTTTGCTTTAAAATTGTTTTCTGTAATATATTTATCCCAAATAACTGGAGCAGCTTTTACTTTGTTTGTAGTATAAGTTCCAGCACAATTACATAAGGTATCACTTACAATAAGAGCTAAATCTTTTTTAACCTTTTTAAGGCCACATGCAATCCCGTTTATTTTATATCCTTTTGGTAATATTGGATTATCTAATATTTTAAACATTATATCTCCTTAAAGTGGGGTAGATGAGAATTTTTCTAATCCCATGTATTGATCAAGCCCAAAATAAATATTCATATTTTCTACAGCTTGTCCACTAGCCCCTTTTACTAAATTATCAATTGCACCAATTGTAATTATGTTGTTTGTTCTTTTATCTATTGTAAAACTAATATCTATTCTATTAGTATCTTTAACATATTTGGTTTCAACAATTTTGTTTTCACCTAAGAAATTAACAAAATTTGAATCTTTGTAAAAATTTGAATAACAAGTTTCTATCTCCTTAGAAGTTACGCCTTCTTTTATTCTTGCATAGCAAGTGGCTAAAATACCTCTGTTCATTGGAATTAAATGGGGAGTAAATTGAATAAGGACTTTTTTATTTGCTAATTTCGATAATTCTTGTTCAATTTCCGGTGTGTGTCGATGAGTTGTTATTCCATAAGCTTTTATATTTTCATTAACTTCACAATACAATGAGTTCACATTTAATGAACGACCAGCACCAGTGACCCCACTTTTTGCATCAATAATGATTGTACTTAAATCAATTAAATTACTTTTTACTAAGGGTGCAAGTGTTAAAATTGAACATGTAGTATAACATCCTGGATTTGCAATAAGTTTAGTTTTTTTAACTTTATCCTTATAAATATCTGTTAATCCGTATATTGCTTGACTTAATATATTCATATCTGGGGCTTTACTAGAATACCATAATTCATAATCATTTTGATCTTCTAGTCTAAAATCAGCTCCTAAATCTATGATTAAAGTATTATTCAATACTTCTTGAGTAACCATTTCTTTTGCTACTTTACTTGGAAGCGCTAGAAATACAACATCACACATTTTGCTAATTTCAGTTAACTCTAAATTTTGAAGTAACAAATTATTATTAGTATTAAAATTTTTATATACTTCGCCTAATTGCATACCACAATATGATTTTGATCCGAGATATGTAATTTCTACTTCTTTATGTTTTAATAATATTTCAACAAGTTTTGCTCCTGAGTATCCAGTTGCTCCTACAATTCCTGCTTTTATCATTTTTTATAGCCTCCAAAATAGTGGTTGGCATATTTATACAACAATTATTATTATATATCAAGTATTAATCGATATTTATGCATAAAAATATAGATTTTATTAATAATTATTCAAAAAAATAAGATGGATTAATTATTTAATTTGAAAGAAATAAAAAAACTTGGGTGAAAAATTAATTTCATCCAAGTTAAATTTTTATTAATCAATAATATTTAATAATTATTATTTTGGGTCAATTCCATAAAGAAGATCGAAGTACTTCATATCGGTTGATAATACTTTATTTAAATTAGGAATTGTTTTCTTATAAGACTCTAGAGTTCTCCAAAGTTTAAAGAAATAAGGATCTTGTTCATAAGCCTTAGCATATATTGTTGCAGCTTCAGCATCAGCGATACCTTTTATTTCTTCACTAGTTGCATATGCAGTAGAGATAATATTTTTTTGTTCGCTTTCTGTTTTACCTTGCCATTGGGCTAATTGACCTCGACCATAAGAACGATAAGCTTCAGCGATTTGATTTCTTTCTTTTATCATTCTTTCATAAACACTTTGAGTTAAATCATCACTGTATCTAATCTGTCTGATTACGATATCAATTAATTCAATTCCAAATGCATCAGTAAATGAATTTGCAGTTGTATACATTTTTGAAGATAGACCTTCACGACCTATTGAAATGCTTTCTTGTAAAGTAGTTGTTTTTGTTAAATTCCTTAAATTTTCAGCATCTTGTAAATCATCTAGGTTTTGGACAATGTTATCTTCAATTTTAATATCATTAATTTGGTTAGAATTTCTAACTGCTTCATTTAATGAATTCTCTGATATTACAGTTCTAACTGTTGAATCAAGGATATCATTAAGTCTAGAAATACCATTGTCTACGGTATTTACGGTTTCATAATATTTTGCTGGGTCACTTATTTTCCATCTAGCAGTAGTATCAACCCAAATAAATTGGTTTTCTTTTGTTGGTATTCTTTGAGCTTCACCATCCCAAGAAAGTATTTTCTTTGGATAAACAACTACGTTGTCAATAAATGGTATTTTAAATTTAAGACCAGCAGAATTTTCACTATCAATAATTCTACCAAAACGAGTTACAACAGATTGTTGTCCTTCATTTAATATATAAAAAGGTCCTAGTAAAACAAAAACTACTAATAATGCTAGTATTACAACTAGAGTGGTTACTACTTTTTTCATTAGTTTGTTCCTCCTGTGGTTGTATTTTGTTCTACAACAAGGTTTTTGTTGGAACTATCAATTTGTGAAATAGGTAAGAAGTTTTCCAAATCTTTATCAACTAATGTTGAGTTTTTAGAACTTGAAGAGAGAATCTCTTCCATTGTTTCAATATAGAGTCTATCTGCAGTAATTTCCTTACTGTTTTCATAAATATCTCTCATACTATTAAATCTAGCAACATCACCTCTTGCATTATTTACTCTTTCTTTAGCATAACCTTCAGCAATTTGAATTTGTTGTTTTGCTTCACCTTGTGCTTTTGGAATAATTGAGTTGTATTGTTCTTTACCTTCATTAATAAATCTATTCATATCTTGAATTGCTTTGTTAACATCTTCAAAAGCATTTTGAACAGAGCCTTCTGGTGGAACAATGTTTTGTAATTTTACAGTTACTACTTTTATTCCTAATCCATAAGAGTCAAAAGTTTGTTGCATGTCATCTTGTGCTTGAACTTCAATTGAAGTTCTTTCACTTGTCATTACTGATAAAATTGGTAAATCCCCAACTAATTGATTCATTACACTTTGACTAATGTCTCTAATAGTAGTTTCTCTTTCTTGAACATTAAACAACCATTGATTAGGATCTTTTATTTGATATTGTACAATCCATTCTAGATCAATAATATTTAAGTCTCCAGTTAACATAATAGATTCTGAAGGGAAATCAGTGCTTGCAATAAGTGGGCTAGTATTTATTGAGCTTCTATAACCAAAAGTCATTGTTTGAACAACTTGAGTTGGTACTTTATAGGATCTTTCAATTCCCAAAGGAATTTTTGTTTGTAATCCAGGGCCTACAGTTCTATTGTATTTTCCAAATCTTGTTACTACAGCTTGTTCAGTTTGGTCTACGACAAAAAAACTAGACATAGCTGATGCTAATACTATAATAGCAATAATTAATCCAATTATTAATTTTGGACTAATGCTAATTTTTTTATTAGCAGGTTTAAAAGGTTCTTGGTCCATATATTCTCCTTAAGAGTTTCCTCTTACTCTTTAAATTTAACTAAGTAACCATACAATGGTCAAGTAATTTTTACTATATTCTAGATTATCTGGGTAATATTGCTCTTTTTTTCAATTTTGTTTTAGTTTTTAGTTATATAAAGCATATAGTAACTTATTAATAATATTTAATATTAAACAATAAAACTATTTAAGATAGGTTGAAAATTTGTTATTTCACCTATATTATAGCAAAAGCATAATTAATTATTTTTATTTATTTTGTTTATTATTTTAAGCAAATAAATAAACGTTTGTCTGGAGGCTTTATGAAGAAAAAAAGACTAGTAACTTCTGCATTACCATATGTAAATAATATTCCTCATCTCGGTAATTTAACCCAAGTATTATCAGCTGATGTTTTTGCAAGATTTTGTAGATCTAAAGGATATGAGACATTATATGTATGTGGTACTGATGAATATGGAACTGCAACTGAAACTAGAGCTTTACAACAAGGGGTTAGTCCTAGAGAGCTATGTGATCATTATCATGCTATTCATAAAGATATATATAATTGGTTTGATGTAAACTTTGAATACTTTGGTAGAACAAGTACAGAAAAACAAACTGAAGTTGTTCAACATATATTTAATAAAGTAGATGAAAATGGCTATATAAAAGAAGGTGAAATTGAACAATTATATTGCCCAAATTGTAATAGATTTTTAGCAGATAGATTTGTTTTAGGAACTTGTCCTCATTGTCATAGTGAAGGCGCAAAAGGAGACCAATGTGATAGTTGTTCAACTTTATTAGAACCTACAGAATTAATAGATCCTCATTGTAGTGTTTGTGGAACAACTCCTGAAGTTAAAAAAACAAAGCATTTATATATTGATTTACCAAAAGTTTTACCATTATTAGAAGAGTGGATGAATGAAGCTTCGGTTGAAGGCTTTTGGGCAAAAAATGCTGTACAAGTAACAAAAAGTTGGATTCGCGATGGTTTAAAAGAAAGAGCTATTACTAGAGATTTAAAATGGGGTATCCCTGTTCCAAAAAAAGGATATGAAGATAAAGTATTTTATGTTTGGTTTGATGCACCTATAGGTTATATTTCAATTTCTGCATATGCCGTTGAAGATTGGAAGAGATGGTGGCAATCTCCAGAAGATACTGAATTATTCCAATTTATAGGAAAAGATAATATACCTTTCCATACAGTAATTTTCCCATCTGCTTTATTGGCTTCAAAAGAGAATTGGACAATGCTTCATCATATGAGTTCAACTGAATATTTGAATTATGAAGGTGGAAAGTTCTCTAAAAGCTTAGGCATTGGAATTTTTGGGAATGATGTAATGGATACTCAAATTCCAAGTGATGTTTGGCGTTTCTATATGTTCTATAACAGACCAGAAAAATCAGATGTAACATTTTCATGGGCAGATTTTCAAGAAAAAGTAAATGGTGAATTAATTGGCAATTTATCAAATTTAGTAAATAGAACATTAACTTTTATAAATCGTTTTTATGATGGCAAATTACCAGAGGGTGAATTAGATAATCAATTAATTGAGCAAATTCTAGAAAAAGAACAAATAATTGATGAACTTTTAGAAAAGGCAAGTGAAAGAGATGCTTTAAGAAATATTTTCTTCCTTTCTTCAATTGGAAATAAGGCTTTCCAAGACGGAGAGCCTTGGAGAACTAGAAAAGAGGACCCAGAAAGTGCAGCCAAATTACTTAGAACTTTGGTATATTTGATTAGGGATCTTGGAGTGCTTGTTGAACCATATATGCCTCAAACCAGTAAGAAAATATTAAAATTTGTTAAATGTGAAAATGCAAATTGGTCTGATTTGGGTAAATTTGAAAATATTGATGAAATAGGTGATATTGAATTACTTTTTGCAAAATTAGAAGATGATAGAATTAATGAACTAAGAATTAAATATAGTGGTTCACAAGAAGAAAGAGCTGAAAAAAGTAAATTAGGAGAAAATAAAGTGGAAGCTAATGTTGTAGAATTAACCATGGCACAAGATTTTGCAAATCGCGTTGATCTTGTTGTAAGTAAAATTGTTGAAATCGAAAGACACCCTGATGGAGATAAACTTTATATTTTAAAATTAAATACAGGTGATGAAACTGATGATAGAACTATTGTATCTTCAATTGTTCCTTATTATAAAGAAGAAGAACTTTTAAATAGAAATATTGTATTAGTAAGAAATCTAAAACCAGCTAACTTTAGAGGAGTAAAATCAAGAGGTATGTTATTAGCTGCTAGCGCAAAAGGTGATGAAGATCATAGTACCTGTGAAGTATTGTTTGTTGATGATTTTGAAGTTGGAACTACTTTCTTACCAGAAGGAACACAAGCTCCAAGTGAAGCTAGATGTTATGTTAAAGCAAATAAATTCTTCGAAATGCCATTGTATGCAGAAGATGGTGTTGTAAAAGTTGATGGTAAAGCAATTATGGCAGAAGATAAAGCTTTAACTGCAAAAATATATGTAAATGGTGAAGTTGGCTAAACTTAATTTTATTTATGATTTTATAAAGGCATTATATCGAAAGATATAGTGCTTTTTTTATAAATAATTCTATATAAAAAATTATATTGACGACATATAAAAAATTATATATCATATATAATATAGGAGTTTAGATATGAATATTTATGAATTAGATACGCCTTCGTTATTAATAGATGAGATTATTCTCTATAAAAATATTGAATCTATGCAAGATTATGCAGATAAAAACAAAGTTGCTCTTTGTCCGCATACTAAAACACATAAAATGCCTTATATAGCTAAATTGCAGATTGATGCTGGGGCTACTTCAATTGCAGTTGCAAAGGTAGGTGAAGCTGAAGAAATGGCGAAATATGGAATTTCTAACATTTTTATTGCTAATGAAATAGTTGGAGAAAAAAAACTTCAAAGAATTTGTGATTTGAGTAAAAATATAAATATTTCTTTTGGTATCGATTCAATTGAAAACATAAAGGAAATAGAAAGTGTTTTTTCAAAGAATAATATTATTGCTAATGTATTGATAGAGATAGAAGTTGGAGAAAATAGAAGTGGTGTTATTGAAGAATCTGATTTTATTAAATTAATAGAATTGTTAAAAAAATCATCATATATAAAATTCTGTGGTATTTTTTCGCATGACGGTAATACTTACGGAGCAAAAGATGTTGAAACCTGTATAAACATTTCTATTGGTGCTCAACAAAGAACAATCAATTTTGCAAATATTGCAAAAGAGCTGCAAATGCCTTGTGAAAGAGTAAGTTATGGCTCTACACCACCTTTTATTAATAATGGTCCAATTCTAGATGGTATTACTGAAATTAGACCAGGTACATATGCCTTAATGGATGCTTCTCAAGCAAATTCCATTAATAATTATGAGACTTGCGCTGCTACAGTGTTATCTACTGTAATAAGTAAACCTACAAAGGATAGAGTAATATTAGATGTTGGAGCAAAAGCTCTTACTATGCAAGAGAGAGTTTCTGGAATATGTAGCTCAAAAGGAAAGGGTCTTATTTTAGGATATCCAAATGCTTATATAAACAAAGTTTTTGATGAACATGCTATAATTAATGATGCAAATTTTAGAAGCAGTATTAATATTGGTGATAAAGTAAGAATTATACCTGTTCATATATGTCCTGTATGCAATCTTTATGATGAAGCTTATTTGATAAAAAATGATCAAGTGGTAAAACGAGTTCCAATTTCTTGCAGAGGTAAATTGCAATAAGAATTTACTAAAAGAGGAGTATGAATTAAATGAATGTTAACCCAATCTTATATCCTTATATAGATTTAGCTAAAATGATTGTTGAAACATTTGGCGATGATTGTGAAGTTGTTTTACATGATTTATCTGATATAGAGCATTCTGTTGTTTATGTGGAAAATCCAAAGGTTACAGGTCTAGTAGTTGGAGAAAGTTTTGATCAACTAATAAAAAAAGTAATACTTTCAAAAGAATTAAAAAATAATCATGTAAGTAATTATTATTTTAAATCAAAAAATAATAAACTAATAAGATCTTCAACATTATTAATTAGAGATAATGATAATAATCTTAATGCTGCGTTATGTATAAATATTGATACTTCAAAAATTACCGATCAAATTAATTCTTTAATTGCTTTATTACCAAATTCTAAAGATTTGTTTTTGAAAAATCTTGAAGAAGAATCAATAGATTATAATATAGAATTAGATGATGATTCTCTTACTGTTAAACAAATGATAATTACTCTAATAGATAATATTTTAAAAGATTCTATAAATCCTAAAGATTTATCAAGAGATCATAAAATTGAGAAAATTAGATTCATGGATAATAAAGGTATTTTCCTTATGAAAGGGAGTGTTGATATTGTAGCCGATAAGTTAGGAGTAAATAAAGTTACAATATATAGCTATTTAGATATTGTAAGGGGGAAAAGAGAATGAAAATTGCACAGATACAAATGCCTGTTTTTATAAATAAAATTGACTCAATAAATTTAGTACAAAAATTAATTGAAAAAGAAGTTCCAAAAGATGTTGATTTAATTTGTTTGCCAGAAATGTTTTGTTGCCCCTATGAAATGGATAAGTTTCCTATTTACGCAGAAAAAGAGGGCGAAAATATATGGCAGATTTGTTCAAAACTAGCAAAAGAGCGAAATGTATATTTATCGGCAGGATCTATGCCTGAAATTGATGATGAAGGGTTTGTTTATAATACTGCTTATGTATTTAATAGAAATGGTGAGCAAATTGCTAAGCATAGAAAAATGCATCTTTTTGATATCCAAATTGAAGGTGGGCAACATTTTCAAGAATCAGCTACTTTAAAAGCAGGTAATTCTGTTACTACTTTTGATACAGAATTTGGGGAAATTGGTTTATGCATTTGTTACGATATAAGGTTTGTTGAATTAACTAGGCTAATGACATTGAAAGGTGCCAAAATAATTCTAGTTCCTGCTGCTTTTAATATGAGTACAGGGCCTTCTCATTGGGAAATGTTATTTAAATCACAAGCTTTAAATAAGGCCATTCGTCATTTAGTGTGGGTCATCAGCTATCCCAATGTTACGTAGGGTAGATCAAGACCGGCACTTTGAAGGTAAATCATATCTCT
>RZYO01000223.1 GCA_009930325.1 Spirochaetia bacterium
GAATGTAGAATTAACTCAAATTATGGCTTCTGCTGTTGCTGAAGCTGCTGAACAATTAAAAAAAGATTTAACAGATTATGAATGTGAAGAAAATTCAGATGTAAAAGCTACAGATGTTGAAGAAATGGCGATTTTATCTGATTTTGATGAAAAAGCGGATCAAGTAGAAGAAGAAAAAGAAGAAGATTTATCACAGCCTATTGTTGAAGATGAGCCAGTCAATAGTGAGCAAGAAGCATTACCAGAACCAACGGATGAAGGAGAAACATCTGATACATCAGAAATAGCAGAAGAAGAAACAAAAGAAGAACTAGAAGATATTGATGATACAATTAATTATAATTTTATTGGAATTGATATGAAAATTTCTAGAGATGAATCAGGTGCTATTTCTGCAACATTTACTAAAGATGATTATACTACTACAGTAGAATTATCTGATCCCTCTTTTACTGGAATTATGAAAGAAATTGAAAACTTCTTAGTTGAATATCATGATAATTCAAGTGTTGATCAGGAAGAAGATTTTAATGAGCCAGAAGAAGATTCTGTTGATAATTTAGAAAATTCTGATGAACCAGCTAATGATGATACAGATGATGAAGATAAAACATTAGCAGAAAGTAAACAACTATTAGCCAGTTGTTATAAAGCAAATAAAAAGAAATTTATGGAATATGCAATGTTAGGTTATGCATTTAAAAAACATATTCTTGAAACTGGTGAAAAAGTAATTTTTGAAGATGATATTAAATCTTATATGAATAAATCAAAAGATTTAGATAAGAAAATTGTAGAAGCATCAGAACAATTAAAGAAAATTACAGAAGAAGATTACAAACAAGCTAAATTAGCTAATATAGAATATAAAGAAAAATATTCAATTTTATCTGGAATTTTAAATAATGCAAAAACAGCACTTACTTCTGGAAAAATTGAAACTGAAAAAATAAAATTAGTATTGTCTAATGTTGCAAAAGGATTTGATCTACCAAAAGACAAATTTGCAATTCTCGCTAATAAAGCACAAGATGCTATTAAATTTGCTGCAATTAGTGGAACTACACATGCAACCAAAAAAATAAATGATAAAAATGAAATTAATTTAGGAAATGAAGCTGATGATAAGGTAGTAATGGCAAGTGCTGTAGTAAATGGTGGATTTGGTACTAAAATTGGTGGTTTAAATAAAAAAGGCACAGAATATGACGAAATGCTAATTGACATTAAACGTATTTCTGGTATAAATTAATTTGAGGTGAATTTTTTAAAATGAAAAATTATAATGTATTACTCTCTAATTCCGTATGGAAAGAACAAACAAAACCCGCTCTTCTAAGTAAAATTAAGAATCCTAAAATTCTTGAAGCTACAAGTATGGTACTTGAAAATACACGTAGAGCACTATTAGCTGATACACAAATGAATAACTTAGTTTATCTACCTAAATTAAATCTTCCTCTAGTTATGCGTGTATTCCCTAATCTTATTGCACATAATATCGTTTCTGTACAACCTACAAAGGCTCCTCTAGGTATGATCAGATTCCTAGATATTTATCGTGAAGGTTCTCCTGATACTATCGTATATCCTTGGAATAATAGTGAAGCCAAGCGTTCACATTCAACTGAAATGAATGCTAATCATGTAATAAATGATACAATTTCTGGCGATCCTTCTTCAGTTACTACATTTACTGATACCATTTCTAATGAATGGGCTGAAGGTACACTATTTGTTTATTATGTTCCTGTTGGTGGTGGAAATTCTATTCCTATCGCTCAAGTTATGAGAGATGGAACTATGAGACAATTAGTTGATAATGTTGGTGGAACTGCTTTCTCTCTAGTTGGTGCGGTTAATTCTAAAACAAAAGTTGGTACTTTCAGTATTTCTGCTAATATCGGTGCTGCTGGTGCTGCTCTAAGATGGGATTACTTTAAGAATTGGGAAAAAGTTATTCCATTTGGTTCAGATCAAACATTCAATAAACTAAAGTTCGATATTACATCTAGGAAGATCGAAACCAGATCACGCAAACTAGGTGCTAGCTATTCCTATGAAACAGTAGAAGATTATCAGTCAGAATTTGGTGATAATTTTGAAGATAAAGTAGTTGATGCTCTATCTCAAGTTATCAATACTGAAATTGACTCTGAAATTCTATATAAACTATGGTCAAATGCTTCACTTTCCGACACATGGGATTCTACAATGCCCTCAACATGGACAAGAGGAATTGACGAATGGTATAAAACCATTATGCCTAAGATTGAAAAACTATCTGCAACAATCTTCCAAGCTACACATATTTCTGGTGCTACATTTATGGTTATGTCACCTAAGACTGCTGCTATTTTCCAAAGTTTCAATGCTTTCATGAGCAAAGGTTCTAATGTTGATAGTTCTGTAATGGGTGTAGGTACTCTAAATCTTGGTACAGTAAATAATAGATATGATGTTTATGTAACTCCTCTAGTTCCAGATAATCAAGTATTACTTGGATTTAACGGTAAAACTCCAGAAGCTACTGGTGCTATTTATGCTCCTTATGTTCCTATCAAATTAGTACCTGTTACCTATGCTGAAATGCCTACAATTCAAGCACGTACAAGATATGCATTTGAAATTGTAAGACCTGATTTCTATGCAATTCTTAATATTGCTGAATAATTTAAATTAACACTTCAATATAGTAAAAAGACGGGAGATATTCTTCCCGTCTTTTTTATTTATAAAAAATTTAATAATTGTTGATATCTTTTATATATTTTTTGATAATATAATATATCTTCTCTTCCTCTATATTTAAATGTTCCAGCTTTAATTCCATTTGCATTTTTAGAATAAGCCCAAAAAACTTTATATCCAGCATAAATATTATGATAAACACTATTATAAAAATTATCTTTATTAACACCTAATTGAGTAATGTAAGTATCATGATATCTATATATTACTTGTGAAATTCCAAATGCTGAACTGCCAGTATTATTTGGAATCATTCTAAAATTTGATTCTACACTACATAAAGCAATATAAAATCTTACCCAATCTTTTTTGTGTTCCATATCAAATAATTTTATAAATGATTCAGCAACTTCTTGAATATGTTCATCATCATCAATTGTGTTATAAATT
>RZYO01000080.1 GCA_009930325.1 Spirochaetia bacterium
TGATAGTATGAATTGCTAGCTATACCTGAATTTTCAAACATAGAATCATGATTAGTAACGTTACTTACATCCCAACTACTCAAATCTTGATTAAAAAGGTTAGCTCCATAGAACATATAACTCATGTTAGTCACATTAGAGACATCCCAGCTTGATATATCTTGATTGAAAGCGGCTGCCCCTTTGCACATATATTCCATATTAATAACGTTGCTAACATCCCAGCTTGAAATATCCTGATTGAAAGTATCTATATCATAGAACATTCTACTCATATCAGTTATTTGGGAAGTATCTACTCTAGTAACATCTTCACCATTTCTTATAATTTCTAACAATTTAGGGCGTGTAATAAGCCACTTAGCATACAATATCATATCATCTGTTACTTTCGTATTTGCTGTAAACTCAGTTCTTCCTCCATTTACTTCTGTATACCACCCACCAAATGTGTAGCCTGTCTTTTCTGGAGCAGTGGGCAATACGTCGACTGTAGTATTTGGACTTATTACAGATTTACTTATTGGATCTGATAAGGTAGTTGCATCTTGATTATCAAAAGTTACTGTGTAGGAATATGAATCCCATTTAGCATACACTGTAATATCACCTGTTACTTTCGTATTTGATGTAAACTCAGTTCCACCACCATTTATTTCAGTATACCAGCCTCCAAAGATGTATCCTTCTTTTGTTGGACTGTCAGGCATAGATGTTGTTTTATTTTCAATCACTAATTGAGAAGTAATAGGACTTCCACCATCAGTATTAAAAGAAAGTTTATATACCTGTGATTGAGAGGGACAACCAGAAAATCCAACTATTACCAAAAAAGAAATACCAATTAATATAAATAAATTTTTAACTTTACATTTCATACAAACTCACCCATAATATTGTTATCGCTATTATAAGAAAAACAAATAATTGATATTTAATCAGGATTCATTTCTATAATTCAAAATTATTTATAATAGTTACCTAATTTTATCATAGTTTTATAACAAAAACTATGAAATAATGAAACTAACAATGAATTTTTTCCAACATTCGCCAAATATACAAATCCTGAGAAAAACTAAAAGAGTTCTATAATATATTAGTTATCTTTCTTCCTTATAAACAAATCAACAACAACTATTTCACCATTCTTGAAATGAACCTTAATTTGTCTTTTTGAAAATACTTCAACGATATCAACAATAGATGTAAAAAGCTTTGGAGAAAGCTTTGTTATTAGTTCATCTTGGGTTTTAAGATTTTCTATAAATCTATCAATCTGTATTTTCCTTAAATACTTATCAGCTAGAATAGCTTGTGTCTTTTCAAGTTTCTCTTGAATTGTAAAATACTCTGCTGATAGATTATTGTAATCTTCATTAAAATCCCCTGGGTTATTAATAATTGTTGAATTACCTTCAACTAGTTGTTCAATTTGTTTTGATATTTTATTTAACTCTTTAGATTGCTCCGCTTCTTTTATCTTTAACTCTTTAGTATCTAATACTTTTTTTAAAATTAATTCACAATTCTCAATTATTTCATCTTTTTCAACTATTATTTTATTAATAGCTTCTAGTATTGATTTGTAAATTTCATCTTCACTTAGATGAATATTATTACATATCTCTTTTCCTCTGTATTTATCATTACATTGCCAAACAACTCTTCTGTATTTATCGGTTGAGTGCCAAATCTTTCTACCAAATAAAGCACCACATTTACCACAAACTATTCTATTTGAAAACAAATTAGCACTAGTACTTCTATTGGGATAAGCACCTCTTTTTTCAAACTCTTCTTGGACTAATTCAAATTGTTCTTTTGTTATAATGGAAGGATGACTGTTTTCAACATAATACTTTGTAATTTCTCCATTATTTTTCAGTCTCTTTTTTGATAAGAAATCTGCTGAATATGTTTTTTGAAGAATTGCATTACCTGTATATTTTTCATTCTGTAACATGCTTTTTATAGTGGATCCATACCATTTAACATCCCCTCTAACATTAGGAACTTTTTTAGCTTCTAATTCTTCTGCTATTGAATTTGGGGTTAACCCATGTAGAAATTTAGAATAAATATATTTAACTATTTTTGCTTCTCTTTCATTTATTACTATATTGCCCTCTTTATCTTTTTCATATCCAAGGAAATTTTTATAAGACATTTTTACTTTTCCTTCTTCAAATCTCTTTCTTATCCCCCATGTACAGTTCTCTGAAATGGATCTAAATTCTTCTTGAGCAAGAGATGAAATTATGGTAATTAGTAAGTCACCTTTACTATCAAGTGTCCAAATATTTTCTTTTTCAAAATAAACTTCAACACCTTTTTCTTTTAATAATCTAACTGTAGTTAAACTATCTACTGTGTTTCTAGCAAATCTACTAACGCTCTTAGTAATAATTAAATCAATCTTTCCATTAAGAGCATCACTAACCATTGATTTAAAGCCTTCTCTTTTTTTGGTACTAGTTCCTGATATTCCTTCATCTGTCTAAACACCAGCAAAATCCCATTCATGTTTATTTTTAATAAAAGAAGAATAGTATTTAACTTGTGTTTCATAACTTGAAAATTACTCTTCACTATCTATTGATACCCTAGCATATCCTGCGACATTCTTCTTTTTTATTTGAGATAAAGGTGTTTTCGAATATTGTCCTAGCGTTGCTGGTATCTTTTTTACTTTCCTTGTCATTATTTTTTATCCTTGTCTTATTATTTTTCTGAGATTTCCAAGTTTTTTAAATATTAATTAAAAGTTTTCCAATTTTTCGGGCAATAGAATCAGTCCTAAGGCCTTAATATTCTTACTAAACAATGAATTAAAAATGTAATAATGCTTCAAGATTTTTACTTTACTCCAAAAAAGCACCTATATGGCTATTTTGCAGCATTTTCTTTTACTTAATTGATGAAATAGATATAATATGCCCTACATAAGTCCTCCAGGTTATATGCATATAAATAGCTAAAGTACACTACCTCATGCTAAAGGTAAAATAAATATTGATTAATTCAAAGTTCGTGGTATTCCAAAAGAAGGTAGCGTACAAGGACCATGTGCTATATGAATTTTATGTTCTGGACCTGCAACTTAGAATGTTGGTAAAAAGATACAGTAACCAATCGTATATATTTAAAGTTTCCATTTACGTTACTTACTACTAAGGCCATATTTTGGAACTTTTTTATAAAAAAAAGAAGAATTACTGTTTTCCTTTTTAATTAATTTATATTTTGATATCATCTATTTTAATCTGAAACCTACATTTTTAGCGACCCTAAAACAACAAATCGCCTGACCTAAAAACTACATTTTCATTGTACCCTTTACACTTATTTAAATATACTTCAATTGTCATCAGAGACTTCCCCTTATAGAGTTATTGCTAATTTCTAAAATAAGTAATAGCTGGTAGTTTTTAAATAAGAACACTCAATACTTCCCTAAATGATAATCTAAAATATTTTCTTAAAATTTTTATTTTGAGTTGACTAAAGAAGTTCCCTGATACCCTATGTAGTGATAAAAGCCAGAAAATTTTAGAGAAAAGAAAATACTAATTGCAAATAGTATGTTATAATACTAACTAAAATCTTAGTGATAAATTATTCCACAAATCAAAAGATTTTATTTATGGGAGAATAATAATGTATAGTTCACAAAAACAAATGACTGAATTACTTGAGGAATGGAACAAAGAAAAGGGTTATGGAGGAGTGATAAAAAGGTAAATAGCAGGTAGTTGCACCAATATTCCTAGAGTGTGTTAAAATACAAGATACACAATATAGGGATGGCCAAGGCTTTAACTCGACATATTTACTAGTCCAATATGAGACTGTTTTGGAGAATGAGGAGTTTTAGTCGTATCATTCAGTGGTCCTAATAAAGAGACCGGATAGGAGAATGGAGCAATACCGAACAGAAAGCCATTTTTATTTTTGTGCAAAAGAATAAACACAAGGAGAAAAAAAATGGTTAACTGGCAAAACAAAACTGTTAGCGTAGGAATTGATTTGCATAAGACTCAATTTACAGTTTGTGCAATTACATCAAAGAAAGAGATCTTATTTGAAGCTGTATATAATACAGAAACTGATGGATATAAGTCTTTTATTAGTAGATGTCATAGTTTAGAAGAAGAATATGGTGCACATGTATCAATGGCAATAGAAGCAACAAGTAATGCTAGATATTTTAGAAATTTAATGGAAAATGAAAACTTTTTTATTGTTGTAATTAATACTTTAAAGTTTAAGGTAATTACGCAAAGTGCTAAAAAGACAGATAAAAGAGATGCATTTACAATAGCTGAATTTCTATTAAAAGATATGCTGCCTGAAAGCTATTTATGTGATCAAGAAACAGAAGAGCTTAGAAAACTTATATGCGAGAGATTAGATTTAGTATCTTTGATAGTAAGAACTAAAAATAGAATACATAACATGATGTTAGGTTATGGAATAGTAACAACAGCTGCTCAGTTTCAAAGCAAAAAAAAGAGACTGCTTCTTCTAAACGGTCTCGAAAACCACGCTTTGATTACGAAGAGAACAGTCCCAACCCTAAAAAGGCTTATTCAAACTTTAGATATTTTGAATGAACAAGTCAAGCAAATAGAATCATTAATTGAAGAATTTACATTAGAAGATGAAAATACTCAATTATTACAAACTATTCCAGGAATTGGGAAGATAACTTCTACAACAATTAGAGCATATGTTGGTGATATAAATAGATTTGAAACTTACAAACAGTTTGCAGCATATTGTGGACTAACTCCTTTTGTAAAGTTTTCAAATGAGAAAGGGTTTACTGGACATATAACAAAGAATGGACCAGTAGAGCTAAGGACATCAATGGTACAAGCTGTGATGGGCATGCTTAGATTACAAAAGTCATTGAGATATATGTCGCTAATCAATGACTATAAAAGAATGAAAAAGAATAAAGGAAGTGGGAAAAGTATAATAGCATTTGCAAGAAAGCTCAGTAGAGTAATCTATGCAATTTTAAAAAACAAAACTCCTTTTGATATAGATCGATTAACTGTTGATTATATAAGGCGACAAACAGAAGTTGTATAGCTTCTAAGACAATAAAGAAAATAAAAATAGGTTATGGTTTTCTGTTGAAAACTATTGACCTTTTATAGGAGATAATATGACATGGGATGGAATTTTAGATGAAAATTACTGGACAAAGTCCCCAAGAATCCTTTGTTTACTCAAGGATACTTATGATGATTTTATTTACATTGCACCAACGCCAAATGGCTATGGACCAAATGGTGGATTTTGGCCAGCACTAAATAGTTGGGTAACAACAATTGAACAACGATGGAATGGAAATACACCAACACAAGACATAATAAATCAAATCATAAGTGAGCCTTTAAAAAGTATTGGTTATGTAAATATAAAAAAAAGACAAGGAGGTAGCTCTGTTGGATGGAAGGACTTAAAGACTTATGCAAAAAATAATCAAAAATATCTTTTAAAACAAATTGAACTAATAAACCCTCAAATAATTCTTTGCTGTGGATACAATGAAAGAGAAGGCTCAATTTTTGAGATTTTCTCAGAAATTATCATGAGTGAAAAAAAATATAAAGACAAACTTTTAACAAATAGCGTTCATCATTTTGGACCTTGGTTAGTAATTGATTGGTGGCATCCAGCTAGACCAGCAACAATTAATATTCCTAAAAATTGGGATCAGCTAGATTTTAGACTTGCAACATCCGAAGTACAAGACTGTATTAAAAATCTAAAAGAAAATTCTATTTAAAAAAATCTTGAATTAATTATGAATTCCCACAAAAAACTGACTATACCTAGTCCGTTTTGCCTTAGTTTTATAAAACTATAGTTCCTAAGTTTTTTCATACATTTGTACTAAATCATTTAAATTTTTAGGATATAGCACATGATAAGCATAAGAGAATCTCATATTAAAAATTAATTTAAAGAAAAAAACAAAATAGAATTATATAAAATGTCAAATATTGATTCAAATTTTTCCTATATGAGTCAAAGTCTTCTCTATTATCTAATTATTGCTCATTTATCTTTAGTTTTCTTAAATTACTAAGATAGAGCTAGAATTACTAATAAAAATCATTTTATACGATGACCAACTAGGAGTGACTATTATTACACTATTGAATTTGAGCACCGTGCAAAAACAAAAAAATAAACAAATATAAAATAATAGCTACTTTTTAATTACTCTACTAATATAAAACTAAAATGCCTGTATGATTGTATTATAACAAACCGTTAAGGGATGCCTAGAAATTTACACATAAATACAACTATACGATTATATATAAAGTGGGTGTATTTTTCTAAATAGAGTGTAAAAATATTTAATAAATCCGTTAACTTATTTTATAACGTGCCAAAATCCATCACGTTTCGAACCTATCCGTTCAATTAATCCTTTATTTTGTAAAGAACTGAAAGCTCTTTCAATAGTTCTCTTTGTAACATCTACCTTTTTAGCTATATCTTCTGCAGAATAGCTCTCATCATCTAATAAATAACTTATCACTTTCTTTTCTGTTTTATTCAAACCGACATTCAAACCGACATTCAAACCGACATTTTTATTCTTAGTTTTTGATATAACTTCAGCATCAAATGGAATAGTACATCGTATGTAATTACTTTCTATATCAAAAACATCATGACCATATTTATTAATAATTGTTGGAATTCCATGCCCAGTATGTTCTGTAAGTCCCATATTTAAAAATATTCTCATTAATGTAATATTTCTAGGGTTACTAATTCCATCAAAAAATTGTTTTTTTGACATTCCCTTCGGCAATCCACCATGCGAAAGAATTTCTAATCGATTATGAAACATTGAAATTTGGGGTTCTGTAATTGTCCAATCATTATGAACTAATGCATTTAAAATGGCTTCATTCACACAATCATAATCAAATAAAAACTTATCTTTCCTTGGACGAACTGTTGTATCAGATATGCAAATATTTTCAGCTTGTAATCTGTTTTTAATTTTCTCATAAGTTGTTAAAATACATCCATATCCATAGTCACTTCTCTCTGATATTGAAGATTTGTTATCACCTTGAAATTTGACAAAAATAAATGGAATATTATTCTTATCCGCTAAAAGTTCAGCCAATAAATTATATTCACCATTAATTGTTTGTAAGTTTAAATTTGCCTCAAATGAGTTATCATCCAAATGATACCCTTTCCCTAAATAATATATTTTTAGTTCACGAAACGATAAATTTGATAAATTTGATCTTTTTTTTAACATATATTCTGTATCAAGAAAATTTTGTTCATATCTAATTTTAATTTGTTCATTTGTCATTTCTTTGCAAGTAGTACCAATTCTTATAGTACAACCTCTTGCTGAAAACCCATATTTTTTTTGACAATAAATATTTCTGATACCTTTAGATACTTTAAAAACAATTAGAGTCTTACCTTCATCATACTTTAACTCTGTGTGAACTTCATCCTGAGGATTTGGTTCAATTTGTGATGTAATAACATCAGATAATTTTTTAAGTATCTCATCTATTTTATCTACACCAACAACTATACCATCATCTCTTACACCAATAATAATTGTTCCACCAGAGCTATTAAGAAACGAAACAATTTCTTTGCAAATAGTATCAGTATATTTTTCTTTTAATTCAATTGTTTCTGACTCAACATATTTTTTCATTTTATTTATCTCCAGTAATTATATTGTAATTTACATGCGACAATTCATCAAGATAAACCGACATAATAATGTCGGTTTGAATTTAATGTAAATGGTACAAAATATAACTAGTCCACCGTGCGAAACTAGTTATACATTACACTCTAATTAAAGAAGCGAATTGATAAATTTAATTAAATCACAAATTATCAATATTCTAGTTAGAATTTTTTCGATTGAATATTGCAAGACTATTATTAATATATCTTTTAGAATCATTTTTCCCTTCATTATTTTCATTTTTAATTTTTTCTGATATTTCAATAAAAGACTTATCAAGCCTTCTAAATAAAAAATCTGTTTCTTCTTCCATGAAGGTAAATAATAAATTATCAACAGTAACTAATTTTTCTTGATAATAAAGTGCTGTAGCCAAAACTAGTAAATCATTAATACTATTACGAAAATTATCTTTTAGAGAAAATGTTCTCTTAGATTGGCGTAACAATAAGTTCATATTATTAATGATTTCTTGATTTAAAGGATAACAAATTATCTCTTTATCAAAAAGAAATTGAACTTTTTTTAATAATTTCTTTTGTTCAGACTTCTCAAAATGAATGGTTGCTAGTTCAAAAGCAAATAAATCCTTATTCTTAAAAGCATGATAAAGCGAATATCCATTAAATTCAACTATAGATGGTAAATCACTCTCAAAATCTATTAAAATTTTATCAGTACTCCTTTTATGTACAGCAAGAGACTTTTTACTTATATTCTTACTTATTCCTTTTATCCCAATATTATTAACACTTGGAGATAATAATTTTAAATAAAATTTGGAAGTTGTGGTACTATCTGGAATATATAAATTTAGAAATTAATTAATTACTACTGAAGAAACCTTTCCTCTATTTATATTAAAATTATTATTTCCTTTGTATGCATAAGAAATTATTTATGTATCAAAAAAAGCTATTACTATATTTTTCCTCCTATTTTAAAAAAGATTTTATGATTTAATTAATTTCATCAATTTCTATAGCACTAAAATAAAGAATAATTTGTTTATCTCAATCATTTATATAAGCTTTAAATAATATTTTTTTAGCTCATATTTTGAAAACTTTGATTATGCCTAGATATTTACACATCAATACAACTATACGATTATATAAAAAGTGGGTGTAATTTTTCTTAATAGGGTGTAAAAATATTTAATAAATCAATTTGTTTTTTAAATTAAATAGTTTTTATTTATATCTAAAAACACAAATTTTAAACTATGTTACCTAATTATTAAAAAGTTAAATTTGAAATTTCTTAATTATAATTATAACCAAATTGTTTTGTCTGTAAAATTGTTTTCCACCAGGTTTCCCTTTCTAATATAATAAGATCATCTACTCTTAAATTATAATTTTCAAGAATAGAATAATAAAAGTGTGTTTTTATATATTCAAATCCTTTATTATTTACTATAGCTATAAGTTCTTTATTTCCACCATGACCATTTTCAATATAACTTCTCCATCGTTGTAGCAACATTCCTTTATCACTTGTAGCTGAACCAACATACATTTTTCCATTATGCTTATCAGTTATTAAATAAACAGCTTTTTGATTTTCTAATGCAGCAATCCAATCTCTCTTACCATAATTAATTATTGATTTCAATTGCTTAAACGATAAATTCACACTATCATATCCTGGAAATCCTTCACCATCATATAAAGAAGGTAAAATTTTCATAACAGTACATTCATTTAAATATTTTTTTAGATTAAAAGTATACCTAGCAAAAGTATTCCCTTTTTTTAGATTAATTATCAATCGTCCAAAATAAGGCTTATATTTATTTAAAACATCTACTTTTGCACATGAATTCATTGGAACTTCAACAATCTCTCCAGCTGATATAAATAGCCATTCATTTCCAGTTACTCTTACAAAATTAAACACCCATTGTTTTGGTTGGAAATTTCGTTTGCCTCCATACCAACCCCAATAACCACATTCAGAACAAATTCCATTAATTTTGTCATAATTATCGTAAGAAAGCCAGCGTTCAAGATATGATTCACCTTCAGGCCCAGCTTTCATATTAAGTTCTATTTTACTATTTTGTATTTCTTCAGTGGTCAAACCTAAAATATCATTTAATTTTATTTCATTCATATTTTTCCCTTAAATCTTATATAATTAATAATTACACCTTAAAGGTGATCTACCATATTTAAATTAAATAATTGAACATTATAAAACCCAATTAATGAAAAAATTCAACCGTTCGCTACTTGTATTATCTTATATGAAATAGTTACTTTTACTCAAATATCAGTATAATTTAAGGAACTTTCACAATAAACAAAATATCTCCTATTCATTAAGGGCTTGTGATAATTTAATTTATTAATAAATCACACAATTTAAATATAAAAAAATTAATATTGAATAGCTCCCATTGACCATTTTGAAGAGTTTCTAGGATTCTCATTCATGTCTTTCGAAATACTATCTGATATATTCACATTACTTTCACTATAGATAGCACCAATTTCATCAATAAAATCTTGAATTAAACTTGAGGTTATTTCTACACCATTATTTTTTATCTCAGAGTTTGCATTTGAATTAATAGAATAATCATTATTAGCATAGTCAGTAAAAATAGTAGAGACTGTCCAATTATCATCAGTATTATCTATTGATTCTCCAATATTTCCAACCATTTTTTCTAAATCAATACCAGTTCTAGATGTAGTAAATTCTATAGGGCTAGTTACATGATAAACACTGGTATTACCCTGTGGTGCATATAAAGCTGTCGTTAAGTCAAAGAATGCGTTATTAGACACATATTTAGGAACAATACTATTTGAAGCACAATAAACGCCATATCGAGGACCACTACTACTTTTCGAGAAAAATATATTATTTGTAATAATTGCAGAACCACTTCTTAAGTAAAGACCGTATGAAGATTGATCTGAAGCCCCAGAATTGCCACCTTCAATTGTATTATTTATAATAACAGGATTGCTATTATATGAATATAATCCATATATAGCTCCACCATGAAGGACTCTTCCAACATCAATAATATTACCGGCTACAACAACATTGGAGTTATTAAGATACATTCCAAAGGCTGCAGAAGCTCCACTAGCAATCAAAATTTTATTATTAATGAGAATAGTTGGCGAAATAGAAGCATAATAAGCTACTCCGCTTCCTGCGAATGAACTAGATAAAGCAGAAATTGTATTATTTGAAATTGAGCTAGTTGAATTATTTTCATATAAAGCTCTAGTTCCATAAGTTATACCAAAAGAACTCGTTGGGCCACCACCACCTGCTTCAATAAGACTATCTTTTATAGTGGATGATGAATTTAAATTATAAATTCCGTAGGAATATCCAAAAAATCCATCAGAATTCAAACCTCTACTTTTTACAAAGCAATCTTCAATTAATAGATCAATTGCCCCACTATTATAAATACCTATTGTCGAATTAGCAGCTTGAGAGGTATCAATCTCACTAGATTTAATTTTGATTGATCCGGTATTATAAACTCCAATTGAAGAAGACGCTTCACCTGACTTGATAATAGTATGTGAGAAAATAGGTGATGAATTAAGACTTCTTACACCCTCTGAATAATTAGTTGCCATACCTGAAATTACATTACAATGTTCTATAGTTGGATTTGCTCCATTCTCAAATAACATTCCTGAAACATAGGATCTAGATAATGTATCATAAGAAAAATTAATCCCACTGACTTTTGTATTAGCACCAAATTCATTTCCAGAAAACTTACAAATTGATATATAATTATCACTTGTTCCTGCTTCAATTATATTTAAACTAATAGTTGTATTTAAATCACCTCCTACACCTCTTGAAGAGGTTGTAAAACTAGGGGTAGTCCAAATAGAACCATAATCAGAAACACTATAACTACCAAGTAAAGAAACATTAGGTTTCATTATGATATTTTCTTCAATGTTGTATGTTCCACAAGCAATTTTGACTTCGCCTACTTCAATACTATCAATAGCATCTTGAATTTTTAAGAAAGGTAATGCTTTAGAACCATTAGCCTTCGGAAGTTCAAATCCATTATGAGACACATAAGCAATTCCTGATTCGGGAACACTACTAAGATAAATTGGAGAACTAGTAGTATTTGACTTTATTTTTAATTCAAGAGGTGAAATTATTGAATCTGTTATATCAGACCCCCAACTCATAAAACTTTCATTATTCACATTTTGCTTTGATAAATAATAAGTATTACCAGATCCAATTGAATATATAGTTTTCCCGTCTTTATAACATCCAGACAAAGCTACATCAGAAAGATCTCTATTACCATGCACTTTTACATATGCTTGGTAAGCTGGTTCTGTTACTTCTAATTCTCTCATAAGTTGCGAGATTGTAATATCAATTGAGACATCTTCATCAATTAATAAAACCCCATTTAAATTTGAAGTAGCTGTTAAAACACCCCATTCATCGACGGAATAATTATCTACATCTAAATCCTTAATAGAAACATTCAATATTGATTCTGAGGGAATATATTCTGCAATGCTATCCCCTCTTAATACCATCTTTGATGCTTCATCATTGACTGCATATGTAAGGTCATAATCGTTTGGAGCGTTGATTACTATATATGGCATTAAAGATGATGTTAATAATATTTCATCGTCAGAAGATATCTCTAAAGATCCTCTTAATTGATCTAATTTAGTAGCATTACCTTCTACAATATTTATCTCATAATTTTCAATAATGTTCTCTAAACAAAAATTTAATTCAGTACCAATCCAATCCGTATATTCATAAGAATTACTAGCCATTACAGTTTGAACTTTTTCACCAGCTTTAAATATTTCCAAATTTGAATTAGCAGGAGCTGTGAATGTTATAGTAAATTTTTTTTTAAAATTAACACTAATTTCTTTATCCGAAGATATAACTGTCGACGCTGAGAAATCACTATTAGGTGATGCACCATTCCATTGAAAAATCTCAAAATCATCATAGACTTCTAAAAAATCTACTGAAATTGAGATTTCTTCATCGTTATTTACTATAAAACTAGATTGACTACCTGCTGGGACAATTTTTGTGCCAATCGATGAACTTTTTACTACCAAATTAGCTTCAATAGGAGCAGAAACATTCACATTAAACTTTTCAATCTCAGGACTAAAAAGGCAAGAAGTAAAACTAAAAACTACAATTATAAATAAAATAATTGCAGAAAAAAACTGATTATAATTTCTAAAGTTCATTTATATTCCTCTTTTTCAAAACAATAATGATAAATTATGGAAAAATTTATCACAAAATTATTAATTGTTAATTCATTACCTATAAAATTTTCTCATTTTAGCTTATCATCGTTTAATAGTTGAACCTTAACATAGTTTTGAGTAAAAAACTATAAAATTAATGAAACTAATATTCTTTTTTTCTGACACTTGTCAAATATATCAATACTGTAAAAAACTATAAAAATGCTATAATATATTAGTTATCTTCTTTTTCTGTAAGCATATTAAACTTCATTTTCACCATTCTTAAGAACTACCTTAATATCATCTTTTGAATAAACTTCAATTCTATCAACAAGAGATAGAAAAAGGTTAGGTGAAAATTCATTTAAGATTTCATCTTGTGATTTTAAAGCTTTTAGAAATTGCTTGATTTTGCTCTTTCTAAGGGTTTTATCTTGAATTGATGATTGAAGGCTTTTTAATTCATTAAGAGCTGAAGAATATGTAGAATATAGGCTATTATACTTTTCATCATAATCTACCTGGTTTTGAATTGTTGTAGCATTAGTAGCTACTAGCTGGTTTAATTCTTTTGATAATTTATCAACTTCATTAGTTAGAGTCTCTTCTTTTGCTTTTAACTCATCTGTTTGTAGAACTTGATTAAGAATAAGATTACAATTTTCTATTATTGAATCTTTATCTTTAATTAAATCATTAATTGCATTAAGTTCTATTTCTTTTAACTCTTCTTCATAAAAGTGAGGGGTACTACATCTTACTTTATTTTTATATTTATTACTGCATTGAAAGATTATTCTTTTATACTTAGAAGTTGAGTGCCAGGTTTTAGTTGTATAGACACTACCACAATCACCACAAATAACTTTATTAGCAAATACACTTTTATTTATATTCTTATTTTTTAGATTACATCTTTTCTCAAATTCTTCTTGAACTAAATCAAATTGCTCTTTTACTATAATGAAAGGATGACTGTTTTCAACATAATACTTTGGAACTTCTCCATTATTTACCTTTATCTTTTTTGATAAAAAATCTGTTGAATATGTTTTTTGAAGAATAGCGTTGCCTGTATATTTTTCATTTTGTAACATGCTTTTTATAGTTGAGCCATACCATTTAATAGTTCCTCTTACATTTTTTACCTTTTTATCTTCTAATTCTTTAGAAATTGTATTTTGAGTTGAATATAATAAATTAATTACATTTTGTATTGAAATTAAATTTTTCAAGTTTTAAATTTGAAATTCTATATAATCTTTATTTAGCCAAAAACAATATTTCTTTTGTAACCCGAAGCCTTCAGTTTCAATTAAATCAGAACTATTTTTCCCCTTAGGTCTTACATGAGAAACCGTATTATCTTTTAATTTCGGGAAATTATCAAAATCCCCATTTATTATATTATCCTTAGTTTTTTCCCAGACTAATTTTGCTTCATCAATATCATTCTGAGGCATATTCCAAAACTTAACTTTTTCTAAATAATATGATTTTTCATCCTCTGTTTTTCTAAAAATAATGGCTATTCAACGTTTAGTGTGGGTAAATAAATAATTTAGAATACTTTACCGTGTAGAACTCTTAGTATATTATTCTCAATATATTAGGAGAA
>RZYO01000224.1 GCA_009930325.1 Spirochaetia bacterium
GAAGAAGAAGAGGAAACTAAAGAAGAAGTTTCTGATGATGAAGATGATGATGAATTTCTTGGTATCAAAAAAGACCCTGTAAAAAAAGAAGTTGAAGAAGAAGAAGAAGAAGAAGAAGAAACTAAAGAAGAAGTTTCTGATGAAGATGATGAAGATGATGCGGAATCTGTATTTGATAAAATCAAAAAAGATATGATTAATAAAAAGAAAGGTAAATAAATATGGCTGTAAATATACGTTCAGAAATTGATAAAATGTTAAAAAAGAATTATGAATCTTGTATAGTTAATACTATTCCAGAAGAAAAATATATTACTACAAGTGTTCCTACTCTTAATTATCTTATTTCGGGAAAACCTCTTTCTGGGGGTTTTCCCCTTGGAGGAAAAATTAGTATTATTTATGGTCCAGAAGGAGGAGGGAAAACTTCTCTAGTAGGATTTCTGTTAGCAGAAGCACAAAAATCTGGTTTAATTACAGTATTTATTGATACTGAAAGAGCATTAACTTCCTCAAGAATTAAACAATTTGGTATTGATGAAAGTAATTTATATCATCTGCAACCTGATAATATGGAACAAGCATTTTCAATGATTGAAAAACTTTGTCACCAAATTGCAGCTTTTGGAGAAACAGATACGGGTGTATTATGTGTATATGATTCCATTGCATCTACACCAACTAAAGATGAAATGGAAAGAAAAATGGAAGATAAAGAATATGCCTCACAAGCTGGTGTATTGACTAGAGTAATGAGAAGAATTAGAAATGCTGTTCAAAAAGCTAATATGGGATTAATTCTTATCAATCAATCAAGAATAAATATGGCTACAACTGGTCCAGTACACGGTGATAAATATACAATGCCAGGTGGTCAAGCACTTAAACATAATTGTGATATTATGATTAGAATGTCAAAAACTAAACAAGATGAAAATGGTCAATTTATTAAAATATCAACACCAGGTAAAAATAGATTATTTAAACCTAGACAAGCTATTGAATTATATTTTAATTATATTAAAGGATTTAGACCAGAAGATAATTATGCTAGTTTTGTAGATTTTCTAAGTGATATTGGTTATATTGGAATGGCTGGTGCATGGGCTTATTGGAAAGATGATTTAGATAATTTGGCAAAAGAAAAAGGCGTAGAACCTTCTGAATGTATTAAAGAAATTAAAAAATTCTATAAAAAAGATGTAGTAAATGATATGCTAACTGATCCAGAAAAGTATAGAGAAATTCTTTCTAAAGCTGAATCATTTATTCAAGATAATCTATTTACCGTTACTCAAATAACAACCAAAGACCTTGATGATCCAGAAGGTATTAATGATATAGTAGATGAAGAAATTAAAAAAGTAGTTACTAGAGATGAAGATGAGGAAGGAACATATTAAATGATTAATTTTGAAGATACTAAAAAACTTATAAATGAAGTAGAAGGATTTTTAGATGATAAGCACTTGAGAACTAGATTATTTGGAAAAATTCTTCAAATGCAATATTTTTTCTATAATACATTTCTTCTTGATAAATATATAAATAAAACAATTTCTGCTCAAGATATGTGCGGTAAATTTATTGATGAAACTTTAATTAAAAAAATTAGTAATCATTATTATGAAACATTATATACATATACTAATGTTGCTCTAATTGATGAAGTTCAAGAGATTAAAGAAAAATTTAATAAAATTAATACCAAAACACCAGAAGAAATTGATGATCTATTTGAAGAATTTATTGATGCATTTCATTTTGTAACACAACATTTTGTATTACAAATAGAGCATAATTACTTTGGTCAAGATATAACTAAATATGAATTTTATAATAATGACAGAATTAAGTATAATCCTAATTATGAAAATATTTTAGATTTATGTAAGCATAAAGCATCACATATTGTTAATGAAGTAATAGATAATTATCCTATAGAAACTCAAAATATTAAACATATCACTGATCATATTACAGAAGGTTTAAATAAAGTAATAGAAAAAGCTATTAAACTTCAAGAGCAATTTAATTGGAAAATTTGGAAAGATTATCCTGTAGATTTTTATTCTGCATCTAAATTTTCTGAAATAGCAAATAAAACATATGATGTATTTTATGAACTATTTTATGCTTTTTCAGAATTTTGTTATTTTATTGATATTCTTTATAAAAATGATAAAAATAAGCCTACTTTAGTAACAGATTTAGCAAAAAGTATTACACCAGAAAAATACTCAAATAATATGTTTAATATAATTCTTATTATTATGTTTTCTTCTTATTATACAAAACATAAGATTAACATAGATAGACAATGTGATACTACTTTAGGTTATGTAAATTACACAAAAGAAAAATCTTATTTTAATATATTTGAGGAATAATTATGAGCAAGAAGCTAATTCTTCTTGTATCAGGCAAAATGCAAAGTGGTAAAGATACTTTAGCTAGTATCTTTACTACTTTTCAAGAAAATAATGTTAGAATGGCTTATGCAGATGAACTAAAAGAAATAGCTAAAAATATATTTAATTGGAATGGAATTAAAGATTATAAAGGAAGAATACTTCTTCAAAGAATAGGTACAGAATGTGGAAGATTTTATAATAAAGATATTTGGGTTAATAAAGTCATTGATAAAATAAAAAATGACAAATCTAAAAATTATATAATTACAGATGTTAGATTTAAAAATGAATATAATAGAATGGTAGAATTTGCTTCTTTTAATAATTACGATTTAATATCTGTTAGAGTAATAAGAAGTGAATCAATAAAAGAAAAATTTTTTAATTTATTTAAAAAATCAACTTGGCATAAATCTGAGAAAGAATTTAAAAAAATACCATATGATATAATAATTTTTAATAATTCAAATATTAACGATTACTTATTAAAATGCAATTTTTTAGTATATGATATAATGAATAATAGAGAACAATTTTTGAAACATAAAGAAATTATAGATAACATACCTAATAAAGAAGATTATACTAAAATATATTAAATTAAGGGGGCGATTCAGATTAAAGAACTCTTGATTGTTCTTTTTGTATTTTCTTCTTGTTTTACTGAACCTACTGTACAAAAAGAATCACCTATTATCATTTGTGA
>RZYO01000225.1 GCA_009930325.1 Spirochaetia bacterium
TACAAGTCGTAATATGAATTGGCCTAAGTTATGACTTGGGAAGAGTATTATAAAGACAGAGTGAATAATGTAGTTTACCTGCAAAAATTTTATCATAAATATAAGCCATTTTTAGATACCGTTGCCTTAAAAATAAATTCTTCTGACATTGTTTATTGTATAGGCGGAGGCATCGGTACTGAATTAAAAGCTTTATTAAGATATTATCCTAAGAATATTTTTGCAGGTAAATTATTTTATGTTGTAGATAATAGTTGGGAAATGTTACAAATGGCAAGTATTAATTTAAGCAAAGTATCCAACAGTATACACTATCTCCAAGCTGATTTATTAGATATACATCCTGAAATATCCGATTTAATTAAAGCAGAATCTTATTCTTTAGTTATTAGCCACGGAGTATTGGAACATTTTACAAATAAAGAAATAGCCTCCATAATAAAAAGTTTTCCTACTCCGCAAGTACATTATGTTCCTTTAAATAAATATAATACTCCTTCTTTTGGGGACGAGAGGTTACTTACACAAAACTATTGGAATAATTCTATACTTAAAGGCTTTAAAAAGGAATTAGAAAGTTTTAACGATGAATACGATTTAATAATTAAAATAAATTAAAATGAAATTAACAACTGATCAAAAATACGCAATAGTTAGGCATTTAACTACTAAATTAAGAGATTCGTACAAGCATCAGATAGAGGATTTTCTTAAAGAAGTTAGGACTATATGGGATGAGAAGTATGCATCTCAAGAAATTATAGAACTAAATAAAGCTCTTATTAATAAAGTAAATGAAGATAATATTCTAATAGAGCCCTCTGATAAGGAAATTAATTTTAGTTATGGGGTTATAACTATTGATTATGGGGAAAAAGCATTGTACTTAATAGGAGGTGTAGTTATTAATCGAGTAACATATAGAAAAATATTTACAAAGTTAATAAAATCTCCTTTTGATGGTGAGTGTTTTAACTATACTTATGAACTTCCTATAATTTTACCCGGAGCTACTAAAAAAGGTCTTACAAATTTTATTAATAAAGAGAGTTCGATATTAAAAAAATTAGCAATACTTAACGAAGATTCTATAGTAAAATCAAATGCTATTTATAATTCTGTAGAACAAAGTTTAAAGTGTATTAACACTGATACTAAATTAAAAGCTGAATTTCCAGAAGCTTACGAAATTTATAGAAGTATGACACAATGTGATAATATAGAAAAAACAAGAGCTTTGCTTAAAAAATCTTTTAAATGAAAACATTAACAGCAGAAGTACAAAAACAATTTAATAACATGTGTAAATCTCCCATGTTATTTAGATCTTCTATATCAGGTAATGATTTATGGACTATTTATCTACAAAGTTTTAAGGACGATCCGATATTTAGAGACCCTGATAGTAGTGAACATAATTGCAATACTTGTAAAAATTTCTTTAGAAGATATAGCAATATTGTGAGTATCAATAATAATTTTGAAATAGAATCTTTATTTTCTAATATAAATACTTCTAAAATATCTAAAGAGTATATACCCGCTATTGAAGCTTTGAATAAAGCACTTATAGAAGCTCCTATAAAAAGTATTTTTGTAGAAACATTTGATGAACTTAATTCGCTTCCGTATGAAAAGGTTTCTAAAACTCAAACAAGTTTTAAATTAGGTATTAAAGCAAATTTTAAGCAATATACTAAAGAAGAAGTATTAAAATTCGGAGTAGTTAATGAACAACAAGTTTATACTTTTAATCATTTAGCTTTAGATATTCCTGCAACTTTTATAGATAAATCTGGTCAAAGTTCAGAGGGTGTATTAGGTGATTACAATGCCCGGTTTAGTGTATTCAACAGATTATTCTCTGAAGTACATAAGGATACATTATTATTAGTAAATGATCTTATTAATCAAAATTCATTATTAAACGGTAAAAGTTATCTTCTTTTGATAGCAGTTTTAGTAAATTTATACGAAGAGTATGAAAAAATACCAGATTATAAAAGAACTAATTGGATTTGGTATCAAACTACTTTAGTAAAAGAAGCTGTAGCAAAATTTAGAAATACTTTACTCGGTACTCTTTGTGTAGAACTATCAGAAGGTTTAGATATAAACGAAGCTTGTAAAAATTGGAATAAACGGATAGATCCTGTAAATTATATGAAAGCTGTTGCTCCAATTACAGCAGCACAGATTAAAGAAGCTAAAAAGTTTGTAGAAGAAAATGGTTATACTGAATCTTTTACGAGAAGATTAGCTACTATAGATGATATAAAAGCTTCAGAAATCTTACATATAAACAGGGATAATGCTAAAAGTACTCCTATAAGTATTTTTGATAATATACAGACTCCTTCTGGACAAGGAAGATTTAAAAGAAGTGAATTTAATACAGTTACAGAAGTAACTATAGATGAATTTATGAAAGATATTTTACCAAATAGTACTAGTGTAGAAGTTCTATTTGAAAATAAATTTCAAAAAAATCTAGTTAATCTTATAACTTCTACTAAAAATAGTAAACCTATATTTAAATGGAAAAATCCTTTTAGTTTTACTTTTAATGGTAATTTAGCAAGTAAATCAGAAATAACAGAAAATGTATCAAAAGTAGGCGGAAATATACAAGGAGTATTAAGAGCTTCTTTGCAATGGAATGATGAAGATACAAGGGCTATAGTAGATTTAGATTTGCATTGTAGAGAGACATTTGGAAATCGTAACCATACTATATATTATGGTAATAAGGCCAGTAATTATACTACAGGATTTTTGGATGTAGATATGATACGTCCTAAAGGTATAGGCATAGAGAATATTGTCTATAAGAAGTCTATACCGGACGGAACTTATGATATAGAAGTAGTTAATTATTCCCAAAATGCTCCTAATCAAGGTTTTAAATGTGAAATAGTTTTTGGGGATGAAACATATACTTATAATTATTTTCAACACTTAGTTTCACGAATAAAGATTGCAACAATTAATGTTAAAAATCAGATTATTTCTATACAACACCATTTACAACCTATTGAAGGAGTTCAGAATTATTGGGGATTAGAGGCAAATATGTTCCAGAAAGTAAATTTAGTATGTCTAAGCCCTAATTATTGG
>RZYO01000081.1 GCA_009930325.1 Spirochaetia bacterium
GAAAATATCCTTTCCATTTTGGATGTAACTGCTTCTTTAATATGGTAGTCATAGTCCAATATAACTTTGGGCAAATCCTTCATCTCTCTATAACCTATAACATCAGTTTTACTATTACCTTTAACATATATCATTTTTATTTTTTCTCCAACTCTAATATCTAATTCCAACTCATTATTACTATATTCAACTGCTCTTACAATAGGGAGATTTGTCGTATATTCGTTTATAGGTTTATTTAGTGGTGTTGGTATAGCCAAATCATCATAGGAGTATTTATTTGCTCTAATATTGCCTATAATACCCCTTAAATGCTTAGTAATCTCTTTCCTATCTTTGTTTTCTAAGAATAACATATCAAATACTTGTTTTTGAGTTTGCTTAGCAAGTCTTGAACAATCACTTCTCACCATTTCAAAACCCATAATAAGCATATCTTGAACTTCTTTGCCTTTATAGTAGCAAATCTTTCCTGCATATCTTTTCTTTGCATCGCCAAACAAAACCTTTTCAAATGTCTTTTCAAACTCAAATTTAATATAATGTTTATCTATATTAAAATTTTTAGAAAATTCATCGTATATAGAATTTAAATAATGTTGTATATTTTCACTATTTTCTATAAAAGTATCTTTATTTCCACTTTGAAAACCCAAACTATCGGAATCAGACATAATAACATCATATCCTTTTTCTTCAATACTTCTTTTTGCTTTTAATATTATATTTCTACCCATATAAGTAATACTAGGTGCTATTTCAGGAGAATATAATCTAAAACCATTTGCTCCAGTCGAGCCATAAAAAGAGTTATTTAAAATTTTTGCAGCATATTGTTTTCTTTCATAAAAATCATATTCTTCGCTACCATATTCATACTCATCTCTTTTATTTTTAATCTCTTTTCTTTTATCTCCAAGATACAACATCATTTGTTTTAATAGTCCTATTTTATCTTGATTATAGTAAACTTTTTTATAGTTAATATATGGCATAAATTTATCCAATATATTACAATTAAACTTTTGTTTTTCTATATTCCAATTCTCAACAAAAAATTCTCCAAAGTCAGAAATTATTTTACTCCTATGAGATTTTATAGCAATTTCTTTTTCAAGTTTTTCTATATCAAGATATGGAATATTTAAATTAATTGTTGTGTCTGTTTTTATAGGAGATATAGTTTCAGGACTTGCATTTAAACTCATTATTATAGCAGGATACATTTGTGAAGCATCTACTATACTAACATATTCGTGCAAACCTTTTTTTGGTGGCAAAACAGTGGCACCAGCAAAGTTTTCTTTATTATAGTGGTGTTTTGTTGGTAAAATAATGTTTTTTTGTTTACAATAAGATAATATAAATGTATCTATAACTTTCATACTTTCAAACAAATCCTCAAACTTACATTTAGACATTCTACGAACTTCATCATAGGACTCAATCAATTTCCTTTTATAGTCAATTCTAATAAGCAATTCGACATCTTTTTTATTATACTCTATAAACTTATCAAATTGAGTTCTCCAAAGATTAGCAAGAGTGCCTTCATATTCTACCTTCTTTTCCCCAACTTCTTTCTCTCCTATATTATCCAACTTAAATGACTCTAAACCTTTAAAGTTCATTTTTTTATAGGCTGTTAATAAATCAAAAATTACTCTGCCTTTTATAGAAACATCGTCTTTGTCTTTATCCATTCTATTAGGTTGTTTAGTTACTATTCCCATAGGAGATAATCTATTACAATCCATAGCAATATTGTATATTCTTTGGATAATATAGGGTATGTCGAAGTCTATACAGTTCCATCCTGTCATAATATCTGGGCTAGTATCGTTGATATAGGATAAGAAATCATCTAGCATTTCTCTTTCGTTATTATAGATTAAAGTAGTGTCAGTAAATGCTATATTCTCTTTCTCTAAATGTCTATCTATAACATCCATACTTTTTTCTAAGTCACTTCTCCAAGCAAAAGTAATCATCTTTTTCAATAAACTATTATAGCAAGTAATAGCAGTTATAGGAAAAGCTGCTTTTCGTGGAGTTGGAAATGTTTTATCGTGGTCAGTTTCTATATCAATATAACAAACTGCAATAGGTTCTTTTTCTATTTCTCCATCCAAATCGATAGCATATCTATTATTTAAATCTATATCAGCCTCAAAACTTTCATTGGTTAGTTGTGATAATTCTCTAATATCATAGGGATTTTCTACTATAATCTTAGTAACCTCTCTACCATAGATTTCAGTAAATCCACTTTCTATACCAACAACTCTACTATCTGCACTATATAGATATTCTTGTCCTTTTAAGACATAGAAATAAGGTTTAAAGTCCTTTATAGTATTTACATACTTACTACCATCTTGATTTCTACCATAGACAAAAATCACAGGTTTATTATTTTGTATTTTGTATTCAGTTAATAACATTTTTTATAGTCATTAAAAATTAAAATACGATTATTTATATAGTTTTGTTATTATTATATAAGAATTAAGAATTTAAATTTCATTTTTCATATTTCTCCTTTAATTTCAAATAGACTTGATATTCATCATTTTCCAAATTTTCAAAATATTGAATTGCTTTTTCTGGAGAAATATCACGATAATTTAAAGGGTTTTCATCTCCCCATACAAATTCTTTAGTTTCTGCTTTGATAGGTATTACTACACTATTCATAGCAGTTGTATTTAATACATTATCTATATTAGTTAATATAGTATCTACACTATATCCTTCTAAATCTGCCACTATTATTTCTATTCTATGTAACTTATCCATTTTATAACCAATCTTTTATCTTTTCTTTATTACCATTTTACTTACTTATACACCTATAATATTCTCTACCAAATTTAAACATACAATCGCCATATTCTTGATAGTAATAAATACTAAATAATATTATGAAAATTATAAATACTATTGTCCAAAAATAAAGATAACCATACTCACTCACTATAATATCTTTACAAATCTTTCGATGTAACATATCTTTAATTTTTACCATTTTTTCTTTCGGTGCTCATTGGAATGACAATTGCTGCAAAGCACCATCAAATCATCCATATCTTCTTGTCCAAAATTCAAATAATGTTTATGATGGACGTGTAATACAGAATTTCCACCAACTTGTTTGCCTAATTTACCGCATTTCTCACACATAAATCCTGAACGAATTAAACACATTTCTCTTAATACTTTCCAAGGTTCAGATTTAATATACAGCTTATAATCAAAACTTAATTTGAAATCCTTTTCGCTATTAAAGTCCATATTTTTCATATAGTGCTTTTAATTCTTCTGAGGGTTGTATTCTTGATTTTCGTGGTCTAATTCTTATTTTACACTCATTGCACTTTTTTTGCCCTCTATATTCTGGTTGAAACCATACCCCACACACATTGCAAAATTTCTTACTTATAAATTGTTTTTTTACCATTTTTTATTTAATAATCAAATAATGATTTAGTATTAACACTATCTATATCTTTAATAACATTCTTTACTACTTTTGAATTATTTATTCTATTCTCTGCTATTTTAAAATAATTTTCATCTAATTCAATACCTATAAAATTCCTATTAGTATTTTTACAAGCAACTCCAGTTGAACCTGAACCCATCGTAAAATCTAAAACTAATTCGTTTTCATTTGTATAGGTTTTAATTAGATATTCCATAAGTGCTACTGGTTTTTGGGTCGGGTGCATAAATTCATTTTTACTTTTCATTCCAGCAGTAGATACTTCAATGATATTAATTGGATAGTATAAATCTGATTTTGTAGTATGATTTATACCTAATCCTTTAATTGTTTTCATTTCTTTTTTAGCTCCACCTTTTGTTCTTAATTTTCCTTTTCTCATTTGTGGATAGTATAAACATTTTGAATTAGAAAAAATATGAATATTCTCGCTTATTTTTAAAGGTTGATATTTAGCATTAAAAAAACTTCCACTTTGTTTCTTATTCCAAATCCAATCATATTTAAAGTTTTTTAAATTACTTACCCTTAGTAAACTACTAAAAGGCTCACTACCAAACAACACGATAGCACCATTTGGTTTTATAAGTTTGTTTAGTCTTAACCACATTTCATCAAATGGAATAATGCTATCCCACTTACAATCAGTAGTTCCATAAGGTGGGTCTGTTATAATAGCATCTACTTTAATTCCTTTATCAATCAATTCATCCATAATCTCCAAACAATCGCCTTTATATAATTTAATTTCCATTTTAATAATCAAATAGTGATTTGCCACTTTCAATCTCTTTTTCTATATTTGGAGTTTTTAAATCCAATTTAATTTTAAACAATTTCTTTTCTTTTTTTTCAAAACCCACATAATTATCCAACCAAGTAATAAAGTCTTTATTTTCGGCATAGTAGTTGATTAAATCGCTATTCTTTTTGCACTCTACATTACTCCAATTATAGATATGTTTAAGATATTTTACTATAACATCATACTTTTCAGTTTTCTCTTTTACATCTTTTTTTGGATACTTCAAATATAGGCACTCTTGTCCTGTTTTGAAATTCTTGTGCATTTTATAGGAGAAATACATATATGACATAGTCATTTTTTGTGGCACTACAAATAGATATTGGTTAATATAGAAAGATGTTTGAAAATTCATCATTTTGCCAAATTTATCATTACCACTATTCCATCGTACGATAGGATATAAGTATTGATTATATCTTTTATCAAATTTGCCTTTCTTAATGTCTATCATAGCCTCTAATATAGGATTTTTATATTCACTCATTTTTCTATTTCAAATTTATTATATGTTCTATGACCAACAATTTTGGGATAGTCATCATGTTCATTTTGAAAATATATTGTAAATCTACTCATTGATTTTTCGCTAAACTTAACATTAGTTATTAATTCTATGAATTTATCGTAACATTCCCATCCTACACCAATATTATATGTTGAAATTTGACATCCTTTATTTCCAATAGATTCTGTACATTCTCTAAATAATTCTCCAAAACTAAAATCATTATTTTCAAATCTCTCTCTATATATTTGTTCAAATAATTCTTTCAATAATTGCTCATCTTCATCCCAAATATATCCACCAATAATAACAAAACTATTTACATAACTCATTTTAATTTCTCCTCAATCTCCATAATCTGTTTATAAATTTCTGATTTTTTCTTTTTGCTTTTACTATTATTATAGGACAATATTAATTTTTTCAGCTGTTCTTTCAATTTAACATTTTCAATCATTTTTTATAAATATTCCAACAATCATTACTATCCACACAAATATTAATATAGGCAATATCAATAATATAATCAATGTTGCTATTATAGGAAATATTATACACACTCCTATTTTATTTATTAAAGATAATTTATTGTATTCTTTTAAATTGTCTATCTTTGTCATTTACACTAATTCCATAATTTTCAATAGTAACCACTCAACAACTATATCTTGATTGGCACTAAACTTTAATACTGATATAGCCTCGAAAAACCTTTCTATAATCTTTTTAGTAGTATCAGGACTTAACTCCTTTTTAGTTATAGACAAATCCATAATATAACTATGATAGTCATTCATAAAATCTTCTGCTGGTATAGTAGCATTTAGTAATTCTTGTCGTGCTTGTGGGAAATTTCTTTCTTTCAATAACTTATGCACAGTTTCAACTAACTCCATATCATTTACTATATCAGACATTTCAATCTTTCTATTCAATTTAGATAACATTTCAAGTTTGTTTATAGAACCTCTAACACTATTTTTACAAGACTTTATCAATTCTACCAACACATCATCTCCTATATTAACATTTTCTAATTTTATAATCTTTTGTAATCCTACTATAATATCTTCGATAGGTGGACTTTTAAATTCAATAACATTAAATCTATTTACAATAGCCTCAGGGACTCTGTGGATATGATTACAAGTTGCTATAAAAGAAACTGTCTTTTGATAAGTTTCTAAAAACCCCCTAAAAGCATCATAGAAATCTGTTGAACAACTATCAAATTCATCAAACCATATAACTTTTCTTTTACCATTGGAAGATGATGCCATAGCAAAGTCTTTTAATTTACCTCTTAATGTATCAATTCCTCTTTCATCAGAAGCATTAAGTTTAATATAGTTTAGCCCCAATTTATGTATTATAATTTCTGCACTAAGAGATTTGCCCATACCTGGTCTACCGTGAAATAGTAAATGAGGAATATCCCCATTCTCACACAAAGATTTAATCCTATCGCCATATCCTATAATATCCTCAAATTCCTTTCCTTTATATTTTTCTACAAATATCATCTTTGAATTAATGCACCAAGAAATACACTAGCTAATGTTAATGTTAAGAATATTTGAAACCATATACCATCAACCCATATAGCAATAAAACCCATAACAAATGTCACAAAAATTAAAAGACCTAATAAAGTATTAATATTAAATTCTGATTTAGATTCTTTAACTTCTTCTTTATATTCTACTCTCTCTATTTTGCTCATTTTTAGTCACAAGGGATAATATAGAATGTTGCCAAAATTCCTTCACTCTCCATATTGATAGTCATAGGATAATCATTACCTATACCAACACTTAAATCTCCATCTAATACATCAATAGCATATTGTAATAGTTTTCCAAATTTAACATTTAAATCAGGTAAATCTACTTCAATTTTTTCAGTAATTTTATCTAAATTTTCATCTCCTGTTATTATAGACAATATACCATTTTCTACTTTTAAGAAAATATATGTGCTATCTAATCTTTTCATATTCTTAAATACTTTTTTCATAATATTAGAATGAATTGAAACCATACTATCATATTTCAAATTAGGTTTCTTTTCTACATTACTTTTAATATATTCAGGTGCAGATAACGACAATTCTACTTTTGAATTTTGTGTTTCAATAACCAAATAATTCTCTACTATACTAATATTAACTTCTTGTTTACCAAAATCTAACAAAATATCCATAAACATCTTGTTGTTTTTTATAGGTAGCAACATTTCTTCTCCATTGAATGTATATTGACTGCCATCTAATTCAATGTCGCTAACATAGGTTACATTATTTAGTCCATCTCCACTAGATGTTCTTGCCATAATTCTATCTACATTAATCTTATATAATGCACTTTCTATCTTTCCTTTTGAACTTGCCAATTCTACAAATTTTGCAAGTTGGTCTGCTAATATTTTTAATTTTTCCATTTTTTATTTTTATTTAATTCATTAACACTTTCTATAATTTCATTAATTTTATCAACTAATTCTATTATAGTCACTTCTTCTTCTCTTTTTATAGGTGATATATATTTATTCATTTGAAAAAACCTCTAATAAATTTAGGAATTTTATTATATTTTTTCACAAGAGCATTATATTTATTAATTAAATCATTGTGTTTAATTTCCAATAAAGATAATCTATCTTTAGTTGATATAGGATACTTTTTGGGTTTATAATTTATTACCATTTTCTATAACCTTTTTTAATTTTTCAAATGTCGGAGTTTCTATAACAGTCCCTGTTAATTCTCCATTTTGTCTTAACTTTTCAATCTTTGTAGTAAATACAAATTTTCCACCAACAAATTTCTTATTGTTATTCAAAACCACATCAACAAAGAACGGTGTCTTTTTTTGGCAAGAAGGTTGATATTGACCACTTGGTTGTCCAGGTCCACTATAAATTTCACTTTGTCTTGCAGTAAATACTACATTACAATCCATATTAATCAATTTCATAATAATTCTATTATACATACCATTGATAATACCCCAATCGAATTGTTGTTTTAATCTATCGTCTATACTCAATTTAAACTTTTTAATCTTGGCATAGGCTTGGCACCAACTCCACACATCAGTTAGACTATCTACTACGATAGTACCAACTTCATTACTGGGTAATGCGACTAAATAATCAATAGCATCTTGCAATTTAAGATAGTTTTCTACTTCAACTTGCTCTTCTTCAGGAGCATCTAAATTTCTTGAGCTAATATTTAATACTCTTGCACCTGGAAATTTATTAGCCAATGGAACAACTCCATTTTCTGTATCAATTACATAAACTGGACCATCTCCTGTTAAACCAAAATGTGTCTTTCCTGTTGAAAAATCTCCATAACAAAGAATTTTCAAACCTCTTGTCTTTTCTGCCTCAGATAATAAAGTAAATAATTCTTTATTATTATCTTGAGTAATTTTATTGTCTTTTTTTTCATTCCAAGCCATTTTAATCTATAAATTTAATATTTTCTGTAAAATTTTTAATCATATTATTAATACATTCTTCTTTTGTTTTGAATAATACAGATTCATGTTCAAAAAATTTATCTTCTATATGATATTCTACCCATATATCTTTTCCATTATTTTTTATAAAATAATTTTTAATAATGCCACATTTAATATTATTAATTCCGTATTTAAAATAGACTTTATCTCCTATTTCAAATATAGTGTTGATTTCTAATTTTACCATTTTTATTACCAAGCCTTAGTTGCAGGTTTTTCTTCAACTTTTTCTTCTACCATAGGAGTTTCTTCATCATCTTCAATAGGCAAAGCATTTACTCTTGAAATAAATGCATCTCTTTTTGGTATAGCCCCATATAAAGTCAAATATGGCATTCCTTCATCACCAAAAATACTTAATTTACCTAAAAGTGTACAAGTGGAATTAGAAGCAAATTCAATTTTATCAGCAATCTCGGGAAGCATACCTGCAATTAAAGTAATATCATCTTCTCCAAATTGTTCATTACAAAAAGTCATACTACATTTACCTTTTGCATTAGGTTGAAAATTTTGTGTCATACAATTATTCCCACTAATAACAACATAACTATAATATTCTTTTGGTATAGAAAAGTTATCTCTATCGGTATTATAGGCTTCTTTCCAATTTACAATATCACTATACTCTATTTTGTGTCTATCGAAAAATTGTAACAATACACCATCTGCACCAACAGCATTAATTCCCTCTTGTAAATATTTATCTTCAACTTCAACAAAATCAGTAACACTACTATTTAATTGATATTCTCCTTGATATTCTTTACCACCTGCTTGAAATGTAACTATTTTACCAAACACAGGAATATTATTTAATGCTTTACCTTTTATAGTCAAATTAAACACTTTAATGTTTTCCTCAGGGTTTTTACCATCTTCATAGCATACACCATACACTTTTCTAATACGACTATCTTCAGCATTAGGAATTTCTTTTCCTGCCATAGCAGATACTTCTCCATTGTTTTTCAAGTATGGAAATAATGCAACTATATTACCATTATTATCTTTATTAACAACTTTTCCATATAATTCGTCTAACATAGTCATATCTCCCATTGCTTCAGCTTTCTCTTTAGTCATCTGATATAGTTTTAATTGAGAGTCTCTTTGGTATTGATTTGAGTCTGTAATTTCTGTAACACCAAATACTATACCTTTATATGTAGAGCTATTGCCACCTATATTAGTCTTAAATGATGTCGATGTCATAGAAAGTATCTTATTTTCTTTATCGTCTCCAGCTAATCTTGGGAATTGTTTTTCAACAAAGTCTAATGAGTTTTTATAAGACTCAATTACTTTTTCTTCAGCCACTTTATAGTGAGTAGCGATATGTTTTATTTTGCTAATATCCATTTTTATTTTTAGGTTTTTATAAAACCATAGAATAGTTTATTATGCTTATTATATAAACTTTTTTATTTACAAGTAAATGGTAAATAGTGTATTCACTCTATACTAAACACAAAGATTTATTATAATATAGTATGTAATTAATATTACAATGCAAAAATGGGTTGAATTGATGGATGCCGTGGAAAATGAAAACTCCGCGATTAAAAAAAAAGAAATGTTGGAATTAGGCATTAGTATATATCCAGAATTAGAAGAATTTTTGAGATTAACATTTAAGGCTAATATAGTATTAAATATAGACTCAAAAAGTTTAGAAAATAGTTTGGGAATAAATACTAAGTTACAATTTAAAGATATAGGCGAAAAGATAAAATGGTTTTTGACAAGTCAGGCTTCAAACAAATCTCTATTTGATTTAGATAATAGACAATCGAAAACTTTTGATGAATTTGTCAAATTGCACAAAGATTTACAAAATATTAGAGGAATGTCATCAAAGGCTTTATTAAATGACTTTTTCTTAAATTGTGACAAAGATGATGCTAAATGGTATAGTAGATGTCTTGTAAAAGATTTATCATCAAAAACATCTATAATGACTATAAACAAAGTTTTGATAAAATGTGGCAAACGACCAATATCAAAATTTTCTTTACAACTAGCAGTTGCATTGGGTAATAATAATATAGAAGAGAAATTAACAACAATACTACAAGAAAATAATAATGAATTGTATTGTGAAACCAAATTCGATGGTACTAGATTAACCATCACAAATTTAAATGGAAAATGGGAAGCATTATCAAGAAATGGTAAACCTATATTAAATGTAGACAATTTGTTATATGAAGCACAAAGAATTTTTGGAGATACTCCAGTAGAATTAGATGGCGAATTAATTGCAGATAATTTCTACGATTTGATGACAACAATTCATAGAAAAAACGATACTGCCACTATAATACCCAGAACATATCAAATTTTCGATGTTATGACTTATAAGGATAATATAGAAGATATGTTATATAAGGATAGAAGACAGATATTAGAAACTATAATACCAAAAGACTCATTAGTATTTTCTATAACACAAACAATCACACTATACCACCCAAAAGATATTATAGATTTTTTTAATCAAGAAGTAGAAAAAGGAGAAGAAGGTATTATAGTAAAGACAAATGCACCCTATACCAGAAAAAGAGAGCATTGGTATAAATTAAAACCCAAAAATAATTTAGATTTGCGAATTATAGGATTTGACTATGCTAAGAATGGCAAATATGTTGGAAAAAGAAATGTTATTATAGTGTCAGATTTGAATGGGAATTTGATTTCAAAAGTGGGCTCTGGATTAAAAGAAAATGATATAGAATTGTTTTCTATGGGAGAAGAAAACGATTGGATAGGCAAAATAGTAGAAATAGATTTTGACTCTATAACACCCACAAATAAAGATGGCATTAAGTCTTTGAGATTTCCAAGATTTGTGAAATTAAGAGAAGATAAAGATATTGCAGATGAGGTAGACAAATGATGTTTGATGATGAGTTTAGTATAGATACAGAAGAAATAGATAAAAATTTTGAAATTAATCAAATATTTCTTCAAAAACAATATGAAGAAAGAAAAAGACAAACAGAATTAAAAAAACTTGAATTAGAGTCTGTTGAGTCTGAGTATGAAGAAAATGAATTAGAAAGGATTGAAAAGAAAGCAGACTATAATACCAATATATATTTGCCATCAAAATATATGTTTTGCTATAAAAACGAAATAATAAATAATGATATATTAGGAAAATGCTCATTGCACTATATTTTAGGTGCTTTGCTTAGAGACAAAAAAATATATAAAACCAAATACACTTGGTTAGATTATAGGACACATTTAATTCTTATTCAAATGTCTGGTACAGGTAAGGGTATGACTGCGAATTTTATAGAGAGATTGTTAAATAATATTAAATTTCCTATGATAGACATTAAAACTAAAAAATTATTGCCACCAGAAAAATGGAGAAAAGTAAATATTATTACATCTGGAGTTGCAACCCCACAATCATTAGTAGATACTTATGTTATAGATAAGGGCACAAATTCGCCAAAAATCGATAAAAATACTGGAATAGAGATAGTTAATAGAGGTTCATTGTCCAAAGAAGATTTCTTTATCTATGAAGAGGGTGGTCATCTTTTCAATAATTCTAAAGAGTCTAATGATATGACAGATGCTTTTCTTCGTGCTATGGAACCGATTGGAAGTAGTAACAATAGAATAGATAAGAAATTGACATCCTATGCCGATGCTTTACCCACAACATCTAAGAGTTCAATTTTTATTATGACTCGTCCTATGGGAAAAATGAAAAAAGCTGTTGCTGGTTCAGGATTTTTTCAAAGATGTTTATTTGTGCCAAGAGAAATTGACTATGACGATGTTAATGAAATGCGAATTAATAGTGGATTAAATGATATAGATTATATGGCAGGAGATTATAATGAAGAAGAATATGAAAAATACGATGACTTAGTTCAAGAATTTATAGAAGTTATTAAATTTGCATTTGAAAATGATATTACTATAAATAAAAATCATAAAGAAAAAATTAAATCTTTCTATAAAAGCAAAATAAAGTGGTTTAATGACGATATGATGGATACAGTTACACACGATGATATGAAATATATTATATGTTCATTACAAAATAGATACAAAGATAATATGTATAAACTTGCCTATCATAGTGCAGTTATGAGATATAGTAAGTATGTGGATTTAGAAGATTTCCAATATGCTTTTAATATTTTAAAAGAATTGTATATAGAGCAAAAAATATGGTTAAATGAAACATTAGAATTAAATTATTTAGATAAAAAAGAACAACTTGATTTTAAAAAGACTATATTAAATATTATAAGACTTGATAGAAATGGTTTAAAGACTTTTGATATTATAATAAAAGATATGTGCAAAATGACTGATATGAATTATGATGTATGTAGAAAAAAGATAATTAACTTATCAAAAGGTTCAAATGCTATTATTAGAATAGATAGCACAAATTCTAAAAATTCAAAAGTTAGGATAATTTAATTACTATCCAAAATTTCTTTTAATTTTAAGTGATGTTTTTTCCATTGATTTGTTGGTATAGTAGAGTTTAAATATTTTCTAGCATTATAAGTATTCCTATAATATTTAGACAATCTTTTATCCAAATGTTTATATTTATTTTGTAAATTCAAAATCCTTGCTTCTTTTTTTGCAAGTTCATCTTCTTTTTTTATCAGAGAAGCATTAAATTCTTCTTCACTATATCCGCCTAGTATTTTAATTAACCATTTCATAGTAAAATATATTATAGACATATCTATATAAATATGTGTAATTATTAATCACAAACACAAAGTTTTATAAATAATAAATTTATTATATTATTAAATAATTAAAAATGTCTCAAATTCCAGTATCACAAACAACATATTCTAAGTTGAATATATTAAAAACTAAAGCAATAGTATTCAATAAAGGAAAATCTATCACTTGGGATACTATAATAGACACATTAATAGAGAGTGCAAATAAAAATGAAAATGATTTTTTAAATAATACAAATGGAAAAAGAAAATAAATTAGAAACACTTAAAGAAAATTTAAAAAAAGGCAAAAGGATTAACTCTTCAGATTTGGAAGAATTGGTAAAAAAAGAATATAGTGAAAATTTAAAAGAATAAAATGTTAGAGCCAATAGAGTCGTATATGAATAATATAGAATGTGACTATAATGAATATGAAAATATTAAACCATTTTTATTATTCTATAATAGTGAGTGTGGAAGTAAATTTTATAGTGAAGAAAAATTATTGAATATGTTAAATTATTTTAAAATCACTAAAGAAACAAATGCTGCTAATATAGTGGATTATGGAAAGTTTTTTCGTGAAAATAGACAAACTTTTGTAGATTTAGAAAAGAAACGACAACGATACTATAATAACTCAGACAAATTACTGCCTAACTATATCGAAAATCCAAATTATCTTATAGCAACATATAACAGGCTAAAAAGATGTATTACAAATAAAAATCAACATATTATATTAAAAGACTCTATTATATGCTTATCGCCAATTGATGTTGAATATTTCATTAATATGCTTTTAAGAAAATATAAAACACAACAAATACAACAAATTATCTCTAAAATAGAGAAATCAAATTAAAAAATGGAAATAAAAAATAAATTCAATTTAAACGATAAAGTATATTTTGTAAATAATGGTCAATTATTCAAAGGGGTTATTGATGAAATAATAGTTTCAGAAAAAGAAATATATTATGGTACAACATCAGAGCCAATAACATCGAGTTATGGATATTGTAAATATGTATATGAAGATACTTTATTTTATGATAAAAAAAAAGCAATGGAATATTGGAAAAATAAAACATTGGAAAATACACAAAATATAATAAATGCTCAAATTGAAATATTAAATAAAAATGGTTAAAGAAAATAAAAAAGGATTATATCAAATTAGAAGAATTAAAGCTGACTTAAGGTCAGGAGATAAAAATAGCGAGGGTGAAGTATTATTAAATAATGTTTTAAACGAACTACAATTAGATGATAATATAGAAATAGTGGATGTTACAGAAATTCCTATTGATAAAAGTCAAGCTATATTTTTAATCAAATATATAGATTATGGATTATTAAATTAATCCATCAATAATTTTAATATAGTATCTTTTTCTAAATTCTCTGGACTCAAATTAATATCTATATCATCAGAGAGTTCCTCTACTATAATAGCA
>RZYO01000226.1 GCA_009930325.1 Spirochaetia bacterium
GAAAAGTGAAGCTAGTAATTGTTGGAGATTTACATATACCAAATAATAAAAGCAGTTTTATTAGTAGCGATTCATTTACTGAAATATTCAATACTTTTCAATTAATTAAAGATACTGTTTATAAAAATAAGCCAGAATATGTTATCTTTTTAGGCGATATATTTGATGTTCCAAATATGATAACAACTAGTGTAGTTTCTATATTTTCAGAACTTCTTTCAACTCTTACTATCGATGTACCTGTTATTTTTTTAGCTGGTAATCATGATTTATTAGATGATGATATCAGTGATACAAAAATAGGAGATTATGTAGTTTCTGTTAAATCGTCCCTTGTAGCTCCTTTCAAAAATTTTAATAATGTAATAGTTTTTGATACTCCTACTGTTGCAACTGTATCAGATAATTTAGATATAGGTTTTATTCCTTATAGTAACAACATCGTAAAAAGTTTATCTAGCATTACAAAAAAGTTTACTAAAGGACACAGAAAACTTTTATTAGGACATTTTGATTTACAGCAATCTCAATATTATCAATCTAGTAATAAAAATTTTGTATCATTAGAACATATCCCTTCTGCTAAAGATTTAATAAAAAAACATAAATATGATATGGTTCTACTAGGACATATTCATGAGCAAATAGATTATAATATAGATGGTAGATTAGTCAAATTTATAGGTTCATGTAGAAATATAAATTTTTCAAATACCGGAGAAAGTAAAGGAATATATGTTCTTGATACTAAAACATTAGAATTAGAATATATAGAAAACACCTTTACTTGTAACTATAAAACATTTAGAAGTTTTAAGGATCTTAAAGATTATTGTACTAGTAATGAGCCTGAAAAATTATCTAAAACTAAAGTAAAATTTGTTTATTCATCAATAACAGAACTTAAAAAAGTTGCTAAGCTTAAAGAATTCTTTAAGTCTATTAAATTTGAAAAAAATATGTTATCAATTGATAGTGATGGAAATGTATTAGAATTAAATACCAATTCATTCAAAGAATTTGCTGAAATGCTTCATTCAAATACTTTAACAAAAGAAAAGATCTTAGATTATTCTTTTCAATTTATACAACCAGAAAATAAAGATATTACATTAAAAGTTTTTAACATGTTAGGAAGGAATAAGTGAAGTGAAAAATTTATTCTTAAAATTTAGATTTTGGTTAGCTACCAGTTGTATTAGATTAGCAATTTTTTTTATTGATAAATCATCAGTAGAAGGAATTTCATTTTTAGTAGCAATGGAAAATTGGATACAGTGGTTAAAAGAAACGAAGGAGAATGGGCTTGATTGAGACTTAAATCGATACATCTTAAAAATTTCTTATCTTTCGGCAAAGTAGATGTAAATCTTGTTGAAGAATATGATGAACCTCCAACAATTTATGTAATTGATGGTATAAACTATGACAATGACTCTTCTGATTCGAGCAATGGTAGTGGTAAGTCTGCTTTCATTAGTGAATCTATTATGTTTAATATCTTTGGCAAGGGATTAAGAGGATCAAAACAAAAAGTAAAAGCTGGAGAAATGATTAGGCATGGAGCTAATGAAATGCTTAATTCTATTGAATATTTTATAGCTGAAGATAATGATAACCAAGTACTTAATATCAAAAGACACAAATCAAATAAATCTAGTTCCACCGAAATTCTTATAGATAATGAAAATAAAACTAAAAGACTTAAAAGATTATCAGATTCAGATATTAGGTCTTTTATCGATTTAGAACCGGAACTCTTTACTCAAATAGTTGTTTATTACAGGGATAATACTAATCTTCTTTCTATGAATTATGGACAAAGAGCCGATATGTTTAAGAAAATGATTAATCTTAAAATAATAGATGATTATTATGAAAATTCTAAACAATTTAAGAATACTAATGAAAGATATTTAGAATATCTAAAATTGTTAAAAAAGAATACAAAAGATATAATCGAAGTAATTGATAACAATAAAGATAAGTATGAAGAGTACTTAAAGAGTGAAATAATTGGTGTAGAAAAAGAATTAGAATCAGAGCATTCTAAAACATTTATGTCTATTGAAGAAGATGAAAAAAGAATTACAGAATTAGAAAAAGAATTAAAAACTGTTGATAAGCAAATAAAAGATATAAGTGATGATATTATAGTTAGAAAAAGAGATATTGAAAAAATAGACAATGAAATTAATAAAATAAAAAAAGTAACAGGTGGTAAGTGTCCTACATGTAAACAATTTGTTGATAATAGTTATACAGCTGAAATTGAAAAAGAATACAATACGATGAAAGAAGCATTGCTTTTAGAAATACAAACTTTTGTAAAAGATTCTGAAGAATTAAGTAATATAAAACTTAATCTTAAAGACAACATTCAAACATTAAAAGACACAATAAAGGAAGTTGACGCCGAAAAATTAATACAAAAACAAAATATATCTAATTTGAATAAAAGATTAAATAAATTAAATATAGATCTTACTAATATGCAAGAAGATAAAGTTGATAGTTCTGAAAAGAATAAGTATGAAAAGAAATTAGTAGCAATTGATAAAGCCTTAAAAATACGTAATGAATGGAAGAATGCATCAGAATATTGGTATAATCTTTTTGCACCAAAATCATTACTTAGATCTGTTATTATCAGAAAATATGTAGTAATACTTTCTGATATATTTGAATACTATGTTAGTAAATTGTATAATAGTGAAATTATTGGTAAAATAGAGATTGATGATGATAGTAATATAGATATTATTCTTTACAAAGATAAATATGAAACAAATTATTGGCAAATGTCTTCAGGTGAAAGAAAAAGAATAGATATTGCAATGCTTTTATCTTTGTATGAATTCACCAGCTATATTAAACCTAATATGCCTAAATTTTTAATACTAGATGAAATATTTGATTCTTTAGATGCTCCCGGAATTTCTTCAGTATTAGATACTTTAATAGATGTACAAAATAGACATAATATAGATTTATTTCTTATATCACATATTGCTATTCCAATCAATACAACAAATTTGAATGTTAAAAACATTCTTGTTAGTAAAAAAGATAAAATTTCAACTGCTAAAATCTTAGAGAGGAGTTGAA
>RZYO01000082.1 GCA_009930325.1 Spirochaetia bacterium
ATAAATAATAAATTTTCTTCAGATAATTATCTGGTTGAATTTTTGTAATTATAAATTGTATGAATTAGAAATTTCAGTAGAGAACTCGCGACTCATGAGATTCTAAGATACTTAATAAAAACAAAAAACACAACCGACATAAGTCAAAAACACATATTAGGTTAAATATTCGATAGATATTAAAAAAAATTTTCAATAAAAAAAGCCTTATTCTAATATTAGAAATAAAGCTCTTTATAAATATAAAACACAAGCTTAAATTTGTATTAAAAAATAAACCCTTTAAAAAATAATCAAATTATTTTTTTCTTTTCTTCAAAATAACGAATACATGTAAATAAGCTGGAATTGCAATAATAACAACAAATAATATAGCTGCTAAGACCTCATAATCTGAAGCAAAATCTAAAATAGAATCCATACCTAAATAAACTAATACACCTAATGCAACATACATCAATAAATGAAATATTCTTAGTTGTAATCTTTTTGAAATCTTTGCCATCTATGCACACCTCCAAATTTATACAAATTAAATTATTTTAATTTGCAATTATTAATTAACTATAATTCTTGGATTATTCGATGTCAAGAAATTATTATAACAAAAGAAATTAATGATATTTTACAAATACTTGATTTCTCTTTTTTATGATTACAATCAAATAAAAACTCAAACGTTTTATGGTTATTGTTACAATTTATTTTTTATTTTATTAATCAAATTTTTATACTTAACATTTACCTTTATTTTACTATACCAATGTTTATTTGACACTTTTATTAAAATGTGTCAAAATAAACAATATAAATATTATAAATTTGTTATATAAAAGGAAAATTAATGTTTGATATAATTGATACAATAAAGAAAGTAAAAAAGAAAACTTTTATGATAATTAACCCCCTAAAAACAAAAAAACTATTTGAGAATTTATATTCTATTGAAGATGGAGATTCAAATTATTTTATTTATAAAAAGGGAAAAGATATCATTGCTATAGATAGTGGCTACAAAGATAGTTCAACACGTTATCAAGAATTTAAAAAAATAAATATAAAAGTAAATGAAATTGATGCTGTTTTTTTAACTCACATTGACAGCGACCATGCTGGTTGCCTTTATGAAGAAAGCAGTGATTTTAATAACACTACAATATACCTTCATGAAAATGAAAAAAAGCATTTAAGCAAAAGTATAGAAAGAGTAAAAGTAGGCTTTTTAAAAATTAAACACAAACTTGAAGTAAAAAAAGATATAACCTTTTTTAATTCAAACACGCCCATTTATATTGGTGATATAAAAGTTCAACCAATTCTCACAGCCGGTCATACTTTAGGGCATACTTGTTATTTTATCGATGATAAATATCTATTTATTGGAGATAGCCTCATTTTAAAAAATGGTGAAGGCTATAGGTTTTTTGATCTCTTAGGCTTTAATAATAAAGAAAATAGTAATTCTCTTTATAAATTAAAAGATTTCGCAATTAAAAATAATTGTGAATATATTATTACTTCTCATACAGGAATAACAAATGATATTGAAAAAGCTTTTAAATATTATAATAAAAAATTATCTTAATAATAAAATCATATTTAAAAAATATTAATGTAATTTTTAAAATTTAGTTATCAACCACGACTTCATTATTAGTTCTGGTAGCCTTTTTATCTCATTAAAATTAAAGATGAAATAAACTTATCTGTTAATTCTTTTATCATTAATTAATTTATGTTAAGCTTGTTTTAAGAGGTATAAAAATGACTAATTTAATAACTAAAGAAGAATTAGATATTTTTAATAAAAATTTTAATTCAAATAAAAATAATATTATTGCAAAAAATTCCGTGATAAACAATGGAATCATTAAAAGTGCAAAAACAATAGAAAGTGTAATATCAAACACTCATGAATACTCAATTGAGGTAAAGACTGGGGAAATCACAAATCAAAAGCTATCAGGAAGATGTTGGATGTTTGCAGCATTAAATGTAATGCGATTAGAAATAATGGAAAAATTAAATCTTGAAACTTTTGAATTATCACAAGCCTACCCTTTTTTTTATGATAAATTAGAAAAATCAAACCATTTTTTAGAAAATATCATAGAAACTATTGATCAACCATTAGACTCAAGAGAAGTTGCTTTTTTACTTACTGACCCTTTAGGTGATGGGGGCCAATGGGACATGTTTGCTTCGTTAATTGATAAATATGGTGTTGTTCCAAAAACATCAATGCCCGAAAGCGTTTCTTCTTCGGGATCAAAATATATGGACTCTTTACTAACGAATAAATTAAGAGAATTCGCAGCTGCTTTAAGAGATCAATATAAAGAAGATAAAAATATCAAGAATTTGAGAAATGAAAAAACCCAAATGCTAGATACTATCTATAGAATGTTATGTATTTGTCTTGGAGAACCACCTAAAACTGTAAAATTAGAAACTAGAGATAAAGATAAAAATTTTATTAGAGTGGATAATATTACACCTCAAGACTTCTATAAAAAATATGTTGATATGGATATGAATGATTATATTAGCTTAATCAATGCACCAACAAAGGATAAGCCATACTATAATACATATACAGTTAAATTCCTTGGAAATGTACAAGGTGGATATCCTGTAAAATATTTAAATCTACCAATTGATGAACTAAAAGAAGCTGCAATAAAACAAATGAAAGATGGTAAAGCGGTATGGTTTGGATCTGATGTTGGAAAATCAAGTGACAAAGAATCAGGAATTATGGATTTAGATATTTTTGATTTAGAAAATTTATTTGACACTAATTTTTCATTAACTAAAGCTCAACGCTTGGATTACGGTGAAAGTTTAATGACACACGCAATGGTTTTAAGCGGTGTTAATCTTGATGAAGAAAACAAGCCAAATAAATGGAAAGTCGAAAATAGTTGGGGCGATGCTCATGGCAATAAAGGTTATTTTGTAATGAGCGATAAATGGTTCAATGAATATACTTATCAAGTAGTAGTTAATAAAAAATATTTAACTGTAGAACAACTAGAATTATTAAAAAAGGAACCAATTGTTCTAAAACCTTGGGATCCAATGGGATCTTTAGCTTTATAAAAAATAGAACACTACAATAAGGATAAGCATTTTTAAAGCTTATCCTTATAAATATTTAATATAATAATATTAATAAATTATTTTTTGCTTTGAAATATCAAATTTTAATTTTAGAACATATTTAGTGTTGGCAAAAATTTATCAATTTGATATATTAGCCACACGATATTAAAAGAAAAAGATTAACAAATTTCTAATTTTAAAAAAAATTAGTTTTTTTGTTGTTTTTTCTTGCCTTTGTTTTATTTTTTATTAACTTTAGGGGTAGTTCAAACTATGTTGTTTGTGTATAATCTCATAGGTTATAATACTTTAAGAAACTAACAAGCACTGAGCTTGTATCTGATATTTAATTTAGGTCAAAGCGACCGAAAAGGAAGAAAATAGCATGATCGCTGATAAACAAATCAAGGAAACAGAAAATTCCTCAGTCGAGTTGTCCATCACATTGACAGCACAATCTATTGAAGATGCTTATACTGCTTTATTGAAAAAGTATGCTAAAGACATCACAATTAAAGGTTTTAGACAAGGAAAAGCTCCTTTTGCCTTAATTGAAAGAAAATATGGTGAAATGATTCGTGAAGAATCTACATTTAATGAATTAGAAGAAAACTTAAAAGTTGCTTTAGAAGAAGTTGAAGACAAATATAAACCTCTTGCATTTAGCACTCCTACTTTATTAAATGAAGAAAGTTTAACTCCTTTTAAACCTAATACTGATTTAACTTATACTGTTGCATATGATGTAATCCCACAATTTGAAACACCAGAATATACTAATTTAGAATTAGAAGCTCCAACTGTTGAAATTACAGATGAAGATGTTAACGCTGAAATCGAAACTTTACGTCAACAAAACGCTTTTGTAGTAAGCAAAGAAGATGCTGCTGCTGAAGGTGATATTGTAACTGTTGATTTTACTGAATTAGATGCTGATGGTAATGAAACAGGCGCTTTTAATAAAAAAGATGCTGTTATTACTATTGGAAAAACTTTAAATTTCTTTGAATTAGATAGTGATTTTATTGGCATGAAAGCTGGAGAAACAAAAACTATTTCTAAAGAATTAGCAAAAGATTTTGCTGATGAAACATATGCTGGCAAAACTGTTTCAATTAAAATTGAAATGAAAGAAGTTAAGTTTAATGATGTACCTGAACTTGATGATGATTTTGCTCAAGATGTAAATGAAGAATACAAAACAGTTGAAGATTTAAAGAAAGCAACAAAAGCTAAATTAGAAGAAAAAGCTGAACAACAACTTAAAGATCTAAAATTCCAAGCTATTGTAGATGCTCTTGTAGAAAAATGCCCAATTGTTCCACCAAAATCAATGATTGATGCTCAAGCTGATCAACAAATCAACAACATTGCAAGATCAAATAATATGGATATGGAAACTTTTGCTAAGATTTTTGAAATGCAAGGTCAAACTTTAGATCAACTAAAAGAAACTTGGGCTCCTTCAATTTCTAAAGATATCAACATGGGTCTAATTAAAGAAAAAATCAAAGACGCTGAAAACTTTGAAGTTTCTGAAGAAGAAATAAAAGAAGCTTTAGGTGATACATCTTCTTATAAACCTGAACAACTTGATTATTTAAAAGAAATGATTACTGATGAATTAAAACTTCAAAAAGTAAATGATTTCTTACTTGAAAAAAATACTTTCAAAGAAAGTAAGAAATTAAGTTATACTGAATTAATGAATGGCACTGTTACCGAGTAATTCAATTAATTAGCTTTATAATCAAGGCGGGACTATGGATAGTTCCGCCTTTTTAACAATATATAGGAGTAATTTATGGACAAACCAAGAATGCAATCTATGATTCCAATGGTAGTTGAACAATCCGGTGTTGGTGAACGTTCTTACGACATCTTCAGCAGATTACTCAAAGATAGAATAATTTTCTTAGATGGAGAAATTAATGACTCTACTGCTGATTTAATAGTAGCACAACTGATTTTTCTAGAGAGTGAAAACCCAAATAAAGATATTAGTATATATATTAATAGTCCTGGTGGAAGTGTAACAGCAGGGTTAGCAATTTATGATACAATGCAGTATATTAAACCTGATGTACAAACTATTTGTATGGGCCAAGCTGCAAGTATGGCTGCATTATTATTAGCAGCAGGGGCAAAAGGTAAAAGACACATCCTCCCTTCAGCTAGAGTAATGATTCACCAACCTTGGGGTGGTGTAGAAGGCCAAGCAACAGATATTGCTATCCATACAAAAGAATTATTAAGGATAAAAAAACTATCTATTGATATTTTAGTTGATTGTACAAACAATGACAGAGATACTATTGCTTCAGATGTTGAAAGAGATTTCTTTTTAAACGCAGATGAAGCCTTAGCTTATGGACTTATCGACAATATTATGAGGAGATAATAATGACAAGAGGTAGTAAATCTTGTTCCTTTTGTGGAAAAAAAGCTTCTGAATGTAAAAAATTAATCAATGGACCTGGTGTTTCAATTTGTGATGAATGTATTGCAACATGTAATACTATTATAAAAGAAGATCCAGTTGTTGAAGAAGCAGATAATGTGCTTCCAGAAACTATTCCCACTCCTAAAGAACTAAAAGAATATCTAGATCAATACGTTATTGGTCAAGAAGATGCAAAAAGAGTTTTATCAGTTGCTGTATATAATCACTATAAGAGAGTGAAATTCCAACACAAAATTCAAAAAGAAGGTGTTGAAATTGATAAATCTAATATCTTAATGATTGGACCAACTGGTACTGGAAAAACCTTGTTAGCAAGAACTCTTGCTAAAAAATTAGATGTACCCTTTGCTATTGCTGATGCAACAACTTTAACAGAAGCGGGATATGTAGGTGAAGATGTAGAAAATATTCTTCTAAAACTTATTCAAAATGCAAACAATAATATTGTTGCAGCTGAACACGGAATTATATTTATTGATGAAATAGATAAAATAGCAAAAAAAGGTGAAAATGTTTCTATAACTAGAGATGTAAGCGGTGAAGGTGTTCAACAAGCTTTATTAAAAATAATTGAAGGCACAGTTGCTTCAGTACCACCTCAAGGTGGACGAAAACATCCTAACCAAGAAATGCTTAAAATAAATACAAATAATATTCTATTCATTTGTGGTGGTGCTTTTGTTGGCTTAGATAAAGTAATTGAAAAAAGAGTTGCTTCACAACCTATGGGTTTTGGTGCTACAATTTTGTCTCAAGATGAAAAAGACTTGTCTAAATTATACAAACAAATTTTACCAGATGATTTAGTAAAGTTTGGATTAATCCCAGAATTTATTGGTCGTCTACCTATACATGTAGCGCTTAATAATTTGAGCGAAGATGATCTTGTTAGAATTGTATCTGAACCAAAGAATTCAATTATTAAGCAATATATAACATCATTTAAACTTGAAGATGTAAAATTAGAATTTGAAGATGATGCAATTAAAGCCATTGCAGCTAAAGCTGTTGATCAAAAAACTGGAGCTAGAGGACTTAGATCAATTGTTGAAAACATTATGATTTCAATAATGTATGATATTCCTTCATTCAAGGATGCTTCTAGAGTAGTATTTACTAAAGAGTGTGTTAACAATGGGGACAAACCAAAAGTTTACTCAACTGACGGTAAATTATTGAATTTTGAGAAAACAAAGGAGATTACTGCTTAATGGACAAATATAAATTCCCCTCTTATCCTCAAGAAGTAATAGATTTAATACAAGCCAACAGGGAAGCAATCATAATAGGACATAAAAAGCCTGATGGAGATTGTTTCTCGAGTCAAATTTCTCTAAAATATTTATTAGAAAAAATTGGGTATAATTCTGTTATTTTAGCTAATGAAGGCCCTTTTGAAAGAGTGGAATCCAAAGCAGTAGAACCTTTATTTGTCAAACAAATAACAAATGATATGCTAAAAAACAATCCACTAATATTTCTAGTTGATTGTGGTGAATTAAGTAGAATTGGATCTTTATCTAAATCAGTTGAAGGTCTAACTACTATTGTATTAGATCATCACCAATCATCTTTAAATGTTGGATGGGAATATAGTTATATTTTTACAGATTCTGTTTCCACAACATTGCTTATACAAAAATTATATGAAGAATTCAAAATAGAGATTAATGAAGAAATAGCTCAAAATTTATTTTTCGGTTTTGCTACCGACAGTGGTTTTTTCAAATTTGTATCAAAATTTAATGGAACTGCAATAAAAATGGCAGGAGATTTAGTAAATAAAGGCGCTGATCCACGTTTCACCTTTGCTTCAATGAGTGGAGGAAAATCCTTTGAATATATTAAAAATCTATCTAAATTAATTGATAGAACGAAATTTGTTTGTAACAATAAAGTTGCAATTTCTTATTATTATAAAACAGATATTGGTGAATGCCCTAGTGATTCATATTACGGACAATTACTTAGCGTAGAAAATACTAAAGCTATTATTCTTTTTAAAGAAGTTGCAGACAATAAAGTTGAATTAGGTCTTAGAGCAAATTATAATTGCTCGTTTGATATGAGTAAATTCGCTGAATTATTTGGCGGTGGTGGACATATAAAAGCTTCAGGAGCTACAATAAATGGAACAATAAATGAAGTTTCAAATAATGTAATAAAAAAGCTTGAAGAAATATTTACTTGCTAATCTATTTTATTTTATAAAAATTATATTTTAAGTATTTTTAATATTTAGAACATAAATGCATTACTTGATAATTATTAAGTAATGCATTTTTTATTCCCTTTTAAAGTGCTAATATCAACACTTTTTAATATTTTACAAAAACCAGCATAGTTTTAAACTTTCTTTTTTCATATATGGCATAGGATTTGCATATAAAATCGAAGGAGGTTGAAAGATTATCTTTCAATGAGATTTTATGGAAAAAGAGTATAATAAATTAATTAATTCTGATTTTTTAAATGAGTGCTACAGAAAATCAGCTGAGGAAGATTTTGTAGGGTCTGAAACTAAACGCCTTATAAATAAATGTCAACTTTTACTCTATTATTATCCTTTGGTTAATAATTATCTAATGGAGCAAAATTTATCTGAATTTTATATTGCAAATTATAATAAAATTAGGAATACAATATATAACTATGACAAATCAAATGAACTAAAATTTAAAACCTATTTTTTAAATTTTATAAAAATTTCAATCAAATATTATAATTTAAAAGTTAGACATGATTATTTATATGATAATTTAGCTCTTGAAGTTATTATAAAACATAGTGAAGTTTTTGAAAAAGAACTAATTTATGAAGATAAAAATAAAGAGCCAATTACTATTGCTACTTTTAAATATAAATTTAATGATGACCAATCAGAAATTCAATTTGATAATTCTGATGATACAAATAATTCAAATGGAAAAACTTTGTCTGAACTTTACTATCTCGTTTTAAATTTTGAGGATAGTGAAAAAATTAACAATACTAAATATCCAAAGTTAGATAACTTAAAAACAAAAATAAACAAACATTCAACAAGAAGAAGTGTATTACTACTGTTATTAACAATGCCAGATGCAATCCTAGAAAACTATGTAAATGAAGTTTCATATCTTTTTTCTGCAAAAAAAATTAATATTATTTTACTTTTTTCATCTTGTAGAGAATTGCAAAAGGAAAAATATCAAAGATTTGAAAAATACTCTCAATTAAACAATAAACATTATAAAAATTATTTATTAAATCATTATAAACTATCATCAAATCTTTTTGATAAAGATAAATTATATACATCAATTTCATGGGATAAAAAAGCAATGGTGAATAATGCAAATAAAATTAGACAAACTTTAAATATTCATGTATCACAGAGAACCTTAGCAAAAGCCTTGGATATAAAAAAAGGAACAGTTGCTTCTTCAATAAGCTCAGCAAAGTCACTATTAAAGAATTTTGAATTTGTTTCTTGAGATTATTTAGAATAATCTACAATTACTATTTATATAAAAATAAAGCACTCCTAATAGTCTCAGAATATGTGGGGTGCGAATAAATATCTTTATTCATATCATCAATAGTAAGTTTATTATTTAGAGCATTTACAAAATAATTTATCATATCACTTGCTCTCGGACACATTATTGTTGCCCCTTTAAAAAGACCTTGGTTTGAAAATATTAATTTAACAAAACCTTTATTTCTATTTTCAAGGACTGCTTTAGCATTAGCTACATAATCACTTTTTAAAACTATATCATCAGATTCTGCTTTATTACCTACAATAGCTATTTCATCACTTGTATAAATGCACATGGGAACGTTATTAAGATTCAATAAAATAGGTTTATCGGAATATAAAGAATTAACTATATTTAGAGCACAAGCTGTTGCATAGTGAGCTAATTGCCAGCCTTTTACACAATCCCCTACTGCATAAACACCATTTAAATTTGTTTTAAATTCTGAATTTACTTTTATAAACAATTTATCTTTATCTAAAATATTTAAAGGATCAATTTTTTCAGTATTTGGAATTCGGCCTACACTTGAAATTATAAAATCCCCTTCAAATTCATTATCATGAGTATATACTTTATTTTGTTCTATTTTATTAATTTTAGAATTTAAAACTATTTTAACACCTTCTCTTGATAAGAGTTTTTTTAAAGTAGTTGATGCATCAATATCCGTATTACTAATTAATTGATCTTGAGCTTCAATAATTATAACTTTTATTTTTAAATTAGATAGAATAGTTGCAATCTCAACCCCGATAACTCCTCCACCAATTATTATAACTTGTTTTACATCACTTAAATCTTTTTCTAAAAATTCTTTACTTGTTAAGCAATGATGATAACCCTCAATATTCAAAGGAGCAGATTGTGAGCCAACTGCTATTAATATATTTTTTGCATCATAAATACTATCATTTACTTTTACAGTTTTTTCATTTAATAAAGTAGCTTCACCTTCGATATATGAAATATTATTTTTCTTAATTAAAAATTCAATTCCATTTATAAGTCTTTTAACAGTATTATTTTTATTAGTTAAAATAGTTTTATAATCAATAATTGGATTTTCAAATGTAATTCCATAATTAGACAAAGAGAATAAATCTTTATATTTTTTACTCTGGTAAAGAAGTGATTTTGTGGGTATACATCCATAATTTAAACAAGTACCACCTAATTTATCTTTTTCAATTAAAAGTACTTTCTTATTATATTCTCCAGCTTTTAAAGCAGCTTCATACCCCGCAGGACCAGCTCCAATCACTATTAAATCATACATAATCTTCCCTTTATCATTTTCTTTAAATCTGATTCAATTCTTTTATCACTTAACTTGATTTTATCAAGTAATGATTTATCAAAAGATTGATTAATTAATTGAGTATTTATTTCTTCAATTAAATTCACATCCATAATATCACTATTTATTTTAACTTCATTTATTATATCGTTAATCAATTTAAATTTAATATCTAATAACCCATATTCAAATCTTTCTCTTATTCTCTCTCCATCAAGATCCAAACGATATAACCAACTATTACTACAATATTTTTCTAACAATTCATTATCAAAAAAATTCTTATTTTCTAATTTCGAATTATAAATAATCGATATAGATTCTTTTAATACATCAATTATCGAATTTACAGTTAAGGTTTCATTAAAAGAAGATAAATTTTTTACTCTTTGTATATGACTTTTAACTCCATGGCTTTTTAATTTATCTTCATCTTTTTTTAAATATTTAGCGAGATTATTTAAATCAACATCAATTAATAAAGTACCATGATGCAAACAAGAATTTTTTGTTTTTAAGAAAGCTTGACCACTTATTTTAAACCCATCAACTAATAAATCATTTCTTCCACTAAAATAAGCCTCTATATTATACTTTTTTAAAGCTAATTTAATCACTTCAAGATTTTTCTTAATATCAAAATTTTCAGATTTTGTTATAAAAGTAAAATTTAAATTACCTAAATCATGAAAGACAGCTCCTCCTCCTGAAGAACGCCTTGCTAAAGTTATATTATCTTTTTTCATTAACTCTAGATTACATTGATCTTTTGCACATTGATTTTTCCCAATTACAACAGTATTCTCATTTTGCCAAAGATAGAAAATTAATTCATCTTCATTAACCATACTCATAAGTTTTTCTTCAAAAGAAAGATTAATGTAAGGGTTAAAATTATCACTATGATAATATTTTATTAAATTAATACTCATATTTTACTATTGGATGTCTTGCAGCTTCAACTTCATCAACTCTTACAATCTCAGTTGTAAAAGGAGCCTCTTCTAAATTAATACTCCCTGTTATAGCTTCTTCTGCAATTTGTTTTAATATTTCAATTGCTTTATCTAAAGTTTGCTTACTTTCAGTTTCGGTAGGTTCAAACATTAGAGCTTCATGAACAATGAGAGGGAAATACATTGTTGGTGGATGCATTTTAAAATCCATCATTCTTTTACATATATCAATAGCTCTTACATTATATTCATTTTTAAAAGATGATAAATCTAAAACAAATTCATGCATACAAAAACGATTAAAAGCAACTTTATATGTATCTTGTAAACAAACCCTCATATAATTAGCATTTAATACTGCATTTTCGCTAGCTTCTCTTATTCCTTCAGATCCTAGATGTTTAATGTATGTTAAGGCCCTAACAAGGACTAAAAAGTTACCATAAAAAGCTGTTACTTTTCCAACACTGTTTTTAACATTTTTAAAGGAATAGAAGTCATTTTCTTTTTCTACAATTGAGTTAGGTAAATAATCATATAAGATTTTTTTACAACCAAACGCTCCAACTCCAGGACCGCCTCCTCCATGAGGAGTAGCAAAAGTTTTATGAAGATTTAAATGAATACAATCGAATCCCATATCTCCGGGTTTACAAAGACCCATAATAGCATTCAAATTAGCTCCATCATAATAACATAAAGCCCCACAATCATGTACTTTTTTTGTAATTTCTAAAATACCTTTATCATACAATCCAAGAGTATTTGGATTAGTTAACATAAGAGCTGCAACACTATCATCTAGTACATTATCTAAAGCCTCTAAATCAACAACTCCATTTTTACTTTCAATAGATATTACTTGAAAACCATTCATAGCTGCACTAGCTGGATTTGTACCATGTGCACTATCGGGAACAATTACTTTAACTCTTTTAAAATCACCTCTTTCTTGATGATATTTTTTTATCATTAAAAGGCCAGTAAATTCGCCATGAGCCCCTGCACCAGGTTGAAAAATCATTTTATCCATTGCTGTTATTTCACACAGTGCTCTATCACTTTCATATATTACTTCTAAAGCGCCTTGAATATCTTCGATATCACTATTAGGAGAAATATTGGTAAAGCCTTTTAATGAAGCACAGGTTTCATTTATTTTTGGATTATACTTCATAGTACAAGAACCTAAAGGATAAAAACCATCATCAACACCAAAAGTGTGTTTTGATAAAGAAGTATAATGTCTAACTAAATCTATTTCAGCAATTTCAGGCATATTTAAGTCTGAAGTTCTACAGAGATTATTGTCAATTGAATAATCTTCAATATCTTGTTTAGGTAATTTAGTACAACGATGATTTTTTACTGATTTTTCAAATATTAATTCCATTTTGAGACCTCAACTAAAGTATCAACAAACCTATCAATTTCTTTTTTATTTAAAGCCTCTGTAACACAAACCAACATCTCATTTGAACTTAGTTTATATGGACCTTCAATATTTTTCTTTTTTAATTCTTTATTTATAATATCAACATCTATTTTTGATTTAATTACAAACTCATGGAAAAATTCTTTTTCATATTTTAGAGAAAATCCAGGTATTTCAATAATCTTATTCATTGCATAATGTGCATTGTTAAAACATCTTCTAGCGACCTCTTTTAGACCTTCTTTACCCATAGCACCCATATAAATTGAACATCTTAATGCACTGAGGGCTTGATTCGAACAAATACTTGAGGTTGCTTTCTCACGTCTTATATGTTGTTCTCTTGCTTGAAGAGTTAATACATACGCTCTTTTGCCATTCTTATCCTTTGTTTGACCAACTATTCTACCGGGTATTTTTCTTAAATATTTATTTGAACAACTAATAAAACCTAAATAAGGCCCACCAAAACCTTGATCTAAGCCCAAAGGTTGAGCTTCTCCACATGCTATTTCAACCCCCAAGTCTTTAGGAGTTTTTAATAAAGCTAGAGATATGGGATTAACAATTTCAACTGTTTCAATTTTATGTTCTCTTGCAATATTTACAATACTTTCTACATCTTCAATAAGTCCATAAAAATTAGGACTTTGTAGAATAATCGAAGAAACACTATCTGAAATTTTAGATAAAAAATCAGAAACACAAGTGATACCTTGCTTCTCATCAATTTCTTCAATCTCTATATTTCTAGCATAAGCATAGGCTTTTATAACTTCTTTATAATTTGGATGGATGCATTTTGATACAAGAAATTTATTCTTATTTCTACTTAAGCTCATCATTAAGGCTTCACAAGCTGCACTTGCTCCATCATAAATTGAAGCATTAGAAACTTCCATATCACACAAATTACAAATTTCTGTTTGATATTCAAAAATTGATTGCAGATTACCTTGAGATAATTCAGCTTGATATGGAGTATAAGAGGTTACAAATCCACTTATTGAACTTAAATGCTTGACTACTTCAGGAATTAAATGACGGTAGCTACCAGCTCCTCTAAAGGTTGAAGAAAAAACAGTATTCTTATTTGAAATATTAATCATTTCATCTAATACTTCAAATTCACTCTTACCACTTTCAATATTTAAAGGTCTTTTTAGAAAAACTTCTTTTGGAATATCAGAAAAAAGATCCTCTATTTTCTCAACTCCAATAGTTTTAAGCATTTGCTTTTTCTCTTCATCGCTAGTAACTACATAACTCATAATCAGCCTTCTATAAAAGAATTATATTCTTCTTTACTTAATAATTTTACCTTATCCGTAATATTAGTAATTTTACAAATCCAATGTTTTTCACTATCCTCATTAATTAAAGCAGGATTATCAATAATATCTTGATTAACCTCTTTTACATCCCCAGATAATGGAGAATAAAAATCTGAAACAGCTTTTACACTTTCTATATCACCAAGAATCTCTTTTACTTCAACACTCTCTGCATCAATATTAATATAAACAATATCCCCTAATTGTTTTGCAGCATAATTACTAATACCAACTAAAGCTTCACTCTCACTTAACCATTGAACCCATTCATGAGATTCACTAAAAAATATTTCTCTATCCATTTTTTTCTCCTATAAAAAGTCAACAGCAAACCTAATTCTGCTAACTATATTGCTAATTTTATTAATCTATAGGAGTAGTTATTTATGCTCCTATGATTTCATCCA
>RZYO01000227.1 GCA_009930325.1 Spirochaetia bacterium
CAAGATTCATAACAATTTTCATCATCACAACTTTCTCCATATTGAGATTGAACAATTCCATCGCCACACCATCCACCAGTATAAAAACAATTAGCATTACAATCATATTGTCTAGTTATACTACTTTCTGCAGGGATTGGTCTAAAAGATGCAAAATTTCTATAATCACAAGCCTCCATAAAAGCTTGAATAATTCCATCTCCACAAAATCCTCCATTAGAAAGGCATCCAGATCCACAAGTATAAGTATATCTAAGAGAACTTTGATAGGCATAAGTAGGAGGAATATAATTTACAGGATCACATTGTTCAAGTAAAAATTCATAATCTCTATAAGATGTAGAAAAAACTTCTTGAGTTATTGTATTAATTCCATCATTTATATCTCCTGTCGTTTGATAAGAATATTGAACAAAACCATCTCCACAATATCCTCCAGAAAATTCACAATCAGAACTACATATATATTCAGAAGAAGCAGAAGAATTTAAAGGAGTAGGATTTACATAACTAGCTTTATCACATTCTTCTTTATAAGTTTGAAGAGATCCATCTCCACAATATCCACCAGATAAAGAACAATCAGAAGAACAAGAATAAGTATAATTATTATTACTTTTTGAAGGAGATGGAGATAAATATCCAGTAGGATCACATCTTTCTAAGGAATAATCATATTCATCATAATTTATAGAAAATTCATATTGACTAATAGTATTAACATCTTCTTTTATACCATCAACAATTTTATAAGAATATTGAACTGTTCCATCTCCGCAAAAACCACCAGAAAATTCACAATCATAATTACAAACATAAGTATTATCAATACCAGAATTAAAAGTAGATGGGTTAATATAAGTAGCTTTATCACAATCTTCTTTATAAGATTGAAGAATTCCATCTCCACAATATTTACCATCAAATTCACAACCAGAAGTACATTCATAAGTATTAGTAGGAGAAGAATGATTAGCATCAGGAGAAATATAACTAGCCTTATCACAATCTTCATTGAAATGTATTTGAGTTATTCCATCTCCACAATATTCATCAGTTAAAGTACAATCAGAAGAACAATTATAAGTATATATAGATCCACTTTCAGAAGGTGTAGGTCTTATATAATCCTCTGGATCACATTCTTCTAAAGAAAAATTATCTAAAGGATTAAAATTAACTAAAGCACCTCCAGAAGAATGATATTCTTCTTGAGTTAAAGAATTTACGCCTTCATAAAAACCATCAACTAAATTATAACTATATTGAACAATTCCATCTCCACAATATCCACCAGATTGTAATCTACAAGAAGTATTAGGATCATCATTCAAAACATAAATTATCAAACCATTTGTATCTATTGTTTCTAAAAATGGAGTTGTATCTTCTTCAGATTTTCCTCCAACACAATAATATTCATCTCCAGAAGAATTAGTATTTTCTGGAATTTTTCTTATTTTAGGATCACAAACTTCATAAGGATAATCAACTTTTCCATCACCACAATATTTATCTAAAGGAATACAATTTTCACAACCATATCCACTATCTTCATCCATACCAGTTCCAAAAACTTGTGATGACATAAAATCAGATTCTTCTAAATTCACAGCAGTTTCATCGCATCTTTCAAAAGCTCTTTGAAATTCACTATCTCCACAAAATCCACCATCAGGATTACAATCATCATCACAATAATATTGATTATATTGACTAGTACCATCTCCGCCTAATAAAATTTGATCTCTATAAAAATTATCAGCATATCTTTGACTTTCATAAGCTGTCTCTGTAACTAAATCTCTTGAAAAACCTCTTATCCATTCACATTTTTCAGAAAAGCCATAATCATTTGGTTGTTGAACTATATGATCACCGCAAACTCTACCTATATAAAAATCTCTTTCTAAATAAACAGTTTCCGAAAACATATCTTCAGCATATCTATCTCTATATTTATTCTTTAAATAAACTTTTATTAAATATCCTCCTGTATAATTAAAATCAAAAGTAGATCTTGTTGTTGGTTTTAATTTTATTTCATTTAATCCATCTAAAAATTCACCAGAATAACTATCATTAGAAGTAGTAGTTAATACAACCTCATTATTTATAGAGTTTAATATTTCCCATTTATATTCTGTAGAATTAATATTAGAAGCCAAAACTTCAAAAATAATATAAGAAGAATCTACCATAGCCTCATCTTTTGTAGTTCCATTAGGAAAATAAGAAGTTATTTTTATATCTTCTATAATAGGAGGATTATTAGAATATTTACAGCTTACACAGTTTCCATCAGTATCATCACATTCTTCTCCAAAAGATTCTTGAATAATAGAATCTCCACAATATCCACCACAATAAAGATTTAAATTACTTTGAATTTCAGAAGCAGTTATATCGCTAATATTCCATAAACAATCAGTAGTACAATATCTAACTTTTTCTTCATACCAATTTTCTGAAACAGTAGACCTACAAAGCAATTGATACCCTCCATCGCATTCTTCTCCAGATTGAATTATTCCATCTCCACAAAATCCAGGAGAAGTATTGCAAATTCCTTCATTTAAAGGAACCCAAGAACAACTATCACAATAATAAGATTTAATACCTTGTATTCCTCCATCAAAACAAACTTCAGTTTTTATTTGTCCAACTTCACAATTTTCAGAAAACTCAACGATTCCATTCCCACAAATAGGATCATTATTAGAATAAATTTTACTATCTAAAGCAGAATCTTTAGTTAATTTAATTCTAGGATCAGTTATTCCCCAATCTTCTATTCTAGAAATATCTTCCAAATCAAATTCTAAAATATAAGAATCTTCAAATTCAGAAGAACCAGCATTAATACAATCAGTATCAGATGTAGCGGCAGGACAATATTTATAATGATAAACATTAGAACCCTTTGTCCAAACATAATATTCAGAATTTCCAATATTTATAGATTCATTTTTTCTAGCTTCTTTCGTATCAATATCTAAAGATATTGGACATCCACCACAAATTTCTCTTTCTTCAAAAATTTCAAAAAGAGCAGAAGATGCAGGAATTCCTCTTCTACCAACTAAAACATAAGATGAAGTATA
>RZYO01000228.1 GCA_009930325.1 Spirochaetia bacterium
CCAATTAGAGTCTATTCCAAAAATTATTGCCTCTATTGTTGATAAACAAGAAAAGGCAAATTTAGATCGTTGCCACTTTAAAAGTTATGGTGATTTTAGTTTGAATTTTGAGGTATCTATTTTTATTGATGTAAAAAGTTACAATGATTTTTTAGATATTTTAGAAAAAATTAACCTTGATATCTTTAGCCAATTTAATAAGCAGGGAATAAGCTTTGCTTACCCTACTCAATTGCATTATCAAAAGACAGCTTAATTTACCTAAAAATAGAAAAAATTAGCTCATTTTTTAAAATGAGCTTTTTATTATTTTATTTCTATCTCTTGACAAATATTATTTTATATGATAGACTTATCTTGACAGTTTGAAGTATTATTATTGTTATTATTTATAAATATTATGAAAATAGCCTTTATTGGACAAAAGGGAATACCAACTATAAGCGGTGGCGTTGATCGTCATGTTGAAAACTTGGCTGTTTTTCTGGCGGCAAAAAATCAGAAAGTGATAGTTTATAATCGTCGCAATTACTTGCCAGAAAAAATAAATGAATGGAAAGGTGTTCGCATTATTCACCTACCTTTTATAAATAATAAAAATTTAGCGGCCATTACTCATGGTTTTCTAGCAACTTTTGATGCTATTTTTAAAAAGGTTGATGTAATTCATTATCATGGAATTGGTCCCTCGCTTTTAGCTTGGATACCGAGATTATTTGCTCCTAAAATTGTAGTAATTTCAACTTTACATAGCTTTGATTATGGTAATGATAAATGGAGTTCTTTTGCTAAGTTTATGTTGAAACTAGGTGAAAAGACCATGTGTCGTTATGCGCATCAAGTAATTGTTTTAACCGATTTAATGCATGATTACTTATTACAAAGACATGGACGGGAAAGTGTTATCATTCCCAATGGCGCTTTTATTAATAAAACTGATAAAAGCAATAAATTAATTGCCTTTGGATTAGAGTCAAAAAAATATATTGTTAGCATTTCTCGTTTAATAAGATTGAAAGGTATTCAGTATTTAATAAATTCTTTCAAAAATATCAAAGATCAAAATATAAAGTTAGCAATAGTAGGCGATGGTGAGTATCAAGCTGAACTAGAGAGATTGGCAGAGAGTGATAAACGCATTATTTTTTGTGGCAATCAGACAGGAGAAAATTTAAATCAACTTTATTCTAACGCTAAGTTATTTGTACAATCATCGGAAATGGAGGGATTATCAATTTCACTCCTTGAGGCGATGGCGCATGGGCTTAGTAATGTAATTAGCGATATTCCAGCTAATCGTGAAGCCGCTGCTGATACCGCTTTGTATTTTAAATCAAAAGATGAAAATGATTTACAAGAAAAGATTGAATTTGCTTTGCGCAATGAAGATAAGATGAAAGAGTTTTCCCAGTTAGCACAGAAAAGAGCAGAAACTATTTATAATTGGGATAAGATTTCGGCTGATACTCTAGCAATTTATAAGAAATAAAATTTATTTATAATAAACGTACATTGAAAAAACAAATAAAAAAATAGGAGGACTAAAAAATGAAAAAGGGAAAATTGTTGTTTTTATTCTTATTTGTCTTTTTTGCATTTAGTTGTGAAAAAATTGAATATGAACCATTTGATTTTGACGAGGAAATTGAAACCACAGAAAATGTTACAAGCACTGATCAATTATTGATCACAACTCAGCAGGGATTTAACTCTCATTATCATATTTATATCCAAAAGGATAAGGATGTGAAAATGGAGATTTCTTCACTTAAAGGTGAGGAAATAAAAGATGCTCAGTGGAAGATTGAAGAGAATAGTTATCAGGGTCTTGTCGTTTCTCACAAATTTGACGAGGTAAAAGATGTGAGCATATCAGTTACAGCCACTCAAAGTGATGGCCAAAAGAAATCTCAAGTATTTGAGGTTTCGGTTGTAGAAGATATAAAAAAGCACGAACCGGTGCAAATATTTTCTGAACCAAAGAGTGCTGGCACCTTTGCTGTTACACTTCTCTTTAACCTTGAAAGGCTAAATGGAAAAGACCTTGAAAGTTTCTATTGCGATGGCAACATTTTTGACTGGGAAAAGAAGCAAGTTTCTGGAGATAGTGGTTACATCATTGAAGATGATAAGGCCACTAAAGTCCAATCAGGTGCTAAGTATGTGGGCATTGAGGTTACCTTAAAGACAGGTTTTCTCTACAATGCAGCCTTAGTTGACGATTTGGGAAACTGGCTTAATTTATCCGGATCATCTTATTTGCGTAATGATAATCCTGGACTAATTTGGTTCCAGTTAAACAAAGATGGAGACATTATCAGTGAAGGAGAGGTTTATAATTTATAATCAAAATAAAAGCCACTTAATAAAAATAGGTGGCTTTTTTCTTATCTAAAAAAATTAATTTAAATCCATTTTCTGTATTTAAAATAAATAACCATACCTAAGCTTCCTATAAACATGATGCCTAAAATTAACCAAAATCCGTTACTAGAATCAACAAGGGGCATGTTAACAGCATTCATTCCGAAAATTCCTGCTAAAAGTGAAAGAGGAAAAACAATAACAGAAAAAACAGTTAAAGTCTTCATTATTATATTCATTTGCCCATTTAACATTGATTCGTTAGTACTGTTTAAAACTTCTATCATTTCTTTTTGGTTATCAAGATTTTCCCAAAGGCGCTTTGAATCTGCAACAAGAATTTCATAATACTTTTTTATTGCCATAGGATCAACTAAGCTACTTTTCATTTTAGTTAATTCTTTGAGAATATTCTTATGATTTTGCATTATCTTTCTAATGTTAATTATGTTGCGTCGAAGTAATAAAATTTTCTGCACCGCCTTAGATTGCTCATTAGAAAAAATTAAATTTTCTACCTTTTTAATTTCTAGACTGTTATTGTCTAGTAAGTTAAAACAGTCATTAATTAATCGTTCCAATATCTCATATAATAAAATAGCAGATGATTCGGTTGTAAAAGAAAGAAGAGAATTAGGGTCCTTTTTTCCTAAATTAAAGAAATTATTTAAAGAAGGAAGGTTATTATTAGAAATAGTTATTAAAAATTCGTGACCAACAAAAAAGTCAATTTCTCC
>RZYO01000229.1 GCA_009930325.1 Spirochaetia bacterium
TAGAAAAAATAGATATAGATTTTCAAGCTTTAGAAACTTTATTAATGGAAGCATTAGATAATACTGGTGCTCAATTAAAATATATCAGACCTGGACATTATGTACATTTTGCATTATCTCAAAATAGTTTATATTATCCTTATGGAACAAGTATATTAGATAATATTAGATCAATATCTAAACAATTATTAATAAATGAAGCAGCTTTAACAGTAAATAGATTAACTAGAGCACCAAATAGAAATATATATACAGTTGAAGTTGGTGGGATGCCAGAAGATAGAGTAAGAGGTTTCTTAGAAAGAGTTAAGAATTCTATGAAGCGTTCTTCTGTTTTAAATACTGATAATGGATTTAAATTAGATTCATTACCAGATGTAATTACTCACGATGAAGATTATTGGATACCAGCTATTGATGGTCAAAGAGCAGTTGAAATTGAACATCTAGAAGGAGATAATTTACAGACAGATATTGATGATATTGATTATTTCCATAAAAAATTATTATCTGCTTTAGGTATCCCTCCAGCATATTTAGCCAATGAAGAAGGAACAAGTACAAGAGCATTATTATCTTTGGAAGATATTAGATTTAGTAGAACAATTAAAAAAATTCAAACAGATATAAATTATGGATTAAATAATTTAATGGATAATTGTTTTGAAATGTTAAAATATCCTACTTTAAAAGGTAGCGTAGAATTGGCATTACCTACTCCTCAAAATCTTGAAGATAATATTAGATTAGAAAATATGAGCAATAGATTAACTGTTGCTGGAAGTTTAAGAGATTTAGTCCCAGGTATTCCTACAAAATGGCTATTAAATTCTATAGTTGGTATAACAGATGAAGAATTAGATGAAATGATGGGATCGATAGATGATCAAGAAAAATATGCAGCAATATTTAATGTTAAACCAGAAGAAGCTGGTGGTGGATTAGAGCCAATGGGTGATTTTGGTGGAATGTCTGATTTTGATACGGGTGATGCTGGTGCTCAAGGTGAAACATTAAGTGATTTAGGTGATGTGGAAATGCCTATGGAAGAAACAACAGACCAAGCACTAGAACCATCTATATAAAATTAAAATTAATTTTGAATAATTAATTTAAGTAGTTTTTTGCTTATTGGAGGATTTTAAATGCATAATTTAGATATCAAGAAGTTGATTTTAGCTGATATTAAAGCTGGAATGCAAAAGATTTTAAAGTGTTCCGAAGAACCACAAGATTTTCAGAAATATGAAATTATAAAAGATCAAATGGATGGTCTTGATACAGATACATTATTTATTATTAAAGCTATGGTAGATCAAGAATTAACAACTGCAATTGATAAAAATGTTGTTACTGCTGATAGTGATGTTAAAGAAGAAGCAGAAAATGAATTAGATACAGAAAATGTTGATGAACTAAATCCAGAAGAATCAGATAATATTGATCAGATGTTAGATGCAACAGATGGTGCTACTGAAGATATGTCAACGGAAGATTCTATGGAAGAATCAAGTCCCATTATTGATAAATTAACAAGTCTTGAAGATTATACAGAAGATGTTATTAATTTATTAGATAATGCAATGGATAATATTTTTGACATGGGAATCGTTAATGATTTAGTTGATATTAAAATATTTGTAAATGATAAAATTGCAGAAATTTTAAAGAATAAAGATACTATGGAACCAGAAGAACTTATTCAAGAATTAGATGAATTTAAAACTGCATTAGATGGTTATAAGGATAAAATTGATGAATTAAATGGTAATACTGAAAAAATGGACGTTCCAGAAAGCGGTAATGAAGATAATAATGCAGATGAAGTGGAAGCAGATGATTATGCAGAAGATGAAAAAATGGAACAAAATATTGAATCTTCTGTAGTACAATCAAATTTAATTGTTCAAGAAGCTACCGATCCAGATGGTAAAGTAAAATATTATGTAGCAAATGTTCCTGATGGTAATGATCCTAATGATCCTGATGCCGATCCTTCAAATTGGGAAGTTTTATTAGAAACATATGATAAAAATGAAGCAATGAGAAAACTTAAAGAACATCAAGAAGGAATTAAAACAGAAATTAATCAATTAAATTCTATTCATAGTGATGTAGAAGAAGATTTTGAAGAAGATGAAGATGTTATTGTTGGTACAGAAGAAGATTTTTCAGATATAGAATCAGAAGAAAAATTTGATGATGGAACATTTGGAGAAAATTATTCAGATGAACCAGACGATGATATTAACTCTTCAGAATCATTTAACACAGATGAAGAAGATACTTCTGTAAGTTTTTCTGATTCAGATGAAGATATGGAAAATCCAGAAAATGTTGATGAAGTAAATTATGCGGATATGCTTAAAAATCTTACACAAGTAACAACACAACTTGATGATATTAAAGAACAAGTCGAAAATGGAGATTCAGAAGAAGCAGTAAAAACATCTGTAGATGAAGTAAAAACAGAAGTAGAAGAAGTAAAAGATATTATTGAAGATAAACCTTCTACAAATGCAGATAGTCCTATGGAAGAGGATTCAGAAGATTTTGGTGATAGTGAAAATTCAATAGATTCTAATGAACCTGTTGAAGAAGTAACAGATGAAGATTTAGAAGAAAAAGTAGATGAAATTGAAGCTGCAATGAGTTCTACTATTATTGATGAAGATCATAAAGTTAAAAGAACTTCTGATCAAAAAGGTATGCCAAAACTTAATAAAAAATCTGTAGAATTACTATAAGTTTGGTGAATTAAAATGGCTGTTATTTTTAGTTCTGTAGTTAGTCCTTCAATGGATTATAAAGTTATTACTGCTGGTAAATTATTAACTGATAAAACAACTGTAAGTGTTGTTTTTCAAACAATAGAAGATGCAAATGCTAATGGCATGAGTTTTACTAGGCGTGGTGTAGAAAGATCATTGCAAGAAGCTAAACAAGATGTTATTGATAGAAAAATGTTAGGTGAACTAGATCATCCAGATTTAGACCCAACAGATGAAAGAAGTATTCAAAGATTGGCAACTGTAATGTATCAATGTTCTAGTCATGTTATTACTGAATTAGATATTGATGGTA
>RZYO01000230.1 GCA_009930325.1 Spirochaetia bacterium
CAAATTTTTATCAAGCCATTGATATATTTCTTCTGCTGTGTAAATATAGTCTGGGATATTATATACTCTTTTTATTAGACTTCCTTTTGTGGGGATATATCCTATCGATAACAATTCTTCATTAATGAATATATCTCCTGCAACATTCACAAGATAATGATTAGTCTTTTTGGTGCAGTGGTGTTCATAAATCAAGTGCATCAATTCGTGATATAAAATAAAAATTAAATTACTAGCAGTTAATCCATTATAGAATTTTTTATTAAAATATATATTACCATTAACATTAATACAACAAGTGGGTATATTATTATTCTCAATTACTTCAACCTGCGATATAAAATCATATAAATATGCTTCCTTATTTTCGATTAATATTTTTTTTATTTCCTCTTTCATTTAAAATCCCCCCTTTTCTATTTCTTTTCCATCCCCATTACCATAACCATTTCCACATCCATAACCATATCCATAACCATTTCCACATCCATAACCATAACCATAACCATTACCATATCCATAACCATTTCCTTCTCCATATCCATAACCACATCCATCTCCACATCCATATCCAATACCATAACCATAACCAATCATATATTCCATATTATAATATTCCGTTTCTTTTTCTAATTTCGGACATTTCTATTTCTTGTACTAATTCTTCACCTTTACTAAGCCCACACTCTTCCAAATCTTTTATTAATTGTAATCCTCCCAAATCTCTAACAGCATCCATATCTCCAACTCTTAGCATAGATAGTGCCATTTCTGTTTGTCTTGGGTTAGTATAGATTTTAGATATTTTGGTTTTAAATTTGTTGTTTAAATATCTTACTGCAGATGTAATATCTTTTTGCCAAGTATAAGTGGAAAATCTTTTTAATAGCGGTTCAGGCAAATCGGTTAAATAGGGATTTTCACTATTCAAATTCCCACAGGCAATTATTTTCATATTTAATTTTATTCCTGCAACTTCTCTATCAAGAACAATTCTATATAGAGAATGCAAAACAGAAATGTTAGCTTGATTAATTTCATCGATAAAAAATAAAAATTCTCTATCTTTATTATCAACTACCCATTTTGGTGGTAAATAATCATAAAACTTACCACACTTCGATGGTCTAACTAATCCCCCAAAGTCCTCAGCAGTCCAAGAATTGACATTCGCTATTACCATAGGTAAGTTTAACTCTTCTGCAACTTGAGAAACAATTGAGGATTTTCCCCAACCACTCTCACCATAGATTAATAACGGCACATTGGCTTTCAAATGCAATTTTATTTTCTCTTTATTTTCCATTTTTATCATAGTATCCTATACATAGTAAATCATCTTTTTTTAATTCACAATTAATTTCCAAAGCATTAATATCTTCCATAAGTTTTCTTGTATCACAAGGTTGGAATAGGATGTGATAGCCATTTTGGGTTTCAAATTCCCCTAAAATATGTATATTGTGATAATCTTCAACTAAGTTTTTTAATTGTCCCATTTTCTTTTTATCATCTAAATCCAACATAAACCATTTTTTCTTTGCAGGATTTCTAGCTAAGCAACTAATCCATTCATCATCAACTTTAAGTATTTTATTCGCTATATTTGGATTATTTATTATTTCATTGTCCCAATTAGCAAATTGTTCCTTAAGGTTTTTATAGGCTTTTAAACTATTTCTTGGATTTAATGAAATATATAGTTTATAATTATTTTCTTTATCATAGTTTGCAATTCCTGCTAATTCGTTTATCGAATTTTCTAAATGCAATTCATTTCTCACAACTCTTCTAATAACTTTTTCTGTCGAATGAGTCAAATGTTCATTATCTTTCTTTCTAGCAATTAACATAAGATAATATATACCCATTTCAAAATCTATTATTTCTTTTATTTTTTCTATAGGTGTTAATATCATTTTTAATTTCTTCCTTTTAGTTTTGATTAAACTTTTCCAAAAAGTTTATACTTGAACACAATAGCAGGATGAGGGTTATCGTATCTGTGAGCACAATAAGGCTCACCTTGTAATCTATAAGAACAATTAAGTAAATCATCACCATACTTACAAATATAGCTAGGTTGCTCACAAATCTCTGTCTTAATTCCTGTTAATTTATTTTCTAATTTTTCTTTCATTTTTCTTCCTTTTAATTTTTGATTAAACTTTTTCAAAAAGTTTATTTGCCCCAACTCCTTATTAAAAAATACACTAAACCAAATGGCCCTGTCATTATTATCCAAAATATTAACCATCCTACACTTCCTTTAGGTTTATTACTTCCAAGAGTTACATTTATATTTTGCATATCTTGAAATCTATATCCACAATCATAACAATTCAAAGCATCGCTTGACATTTTCTTTCCGCATTCTTTACAATATTTTACCATTTTTTATTTTAATTTTTGATTTTGATTAAACTTTTTCTAAAAGTTTATTTATTTTTGATTAAACTTTTTCTAAAAGTTTATTGAACTTCCACCATTTATATGAGTCTTTCATTTCCACTATATTCATATTATACAATAGTAGTAAATAATGTTTCATTCTCATATCATTTCTGCCATTCATTACTTGTGAAGTAATAGTCCTAACATCAAACCAATCATCAGGATTATTTTTTAAAAATTCATAAGTAATCCTAAGTGTATTAAGTGTATTATTATCAGTCCCCATTTATCAACACTCTTACATCAGAAGTTTTTAAGCTTTCTGCTAAACCACTCTTAGTAAATGTTTTTATATCTATACCACCATTATAGGTAATATAGATAGTATTATAGTAGGAGTGTGAATGTTTTTTATAGTCCTTCCACTGCCCATTTATTTTAATATAGATAATATTAGGCATATCATTATAGATTTGCTCTTGCTCTTCTTGTATAGTAACATCATTATCTATACTATTCACTATGCCATCTATACCAACTTTAAGCCCATCTAAAGCCTCTCTAACTACTTTTTTTGGCAATGGTATAGTTTCATCAGTTAACACATTAACTAATGCCTCATAATCCTTTAACAATATTTTCAACACTTCCTTATTTTCTTTTTCCATTTTT
>RZYO01000083.1 GCA_009930325.1 Spirochaetia bacterium
ATTCTAAACCAACCAAATTTCAAGAAGAAATTATCAAACAATTCAAGATAAATTGGCCACTTTAGTCAAACCATGTAAAACTCTGGGGGGAATTTGGGTTAATGAATTAATATGATTAGGATCACTTATTTCATATAACCATTGCTCACTAATTCCATAAACAACAGTACCAATATTTGCCCAATAAATTGCACTAGCACACATAGGGCAAGGTTCAGCACTACAAATTATTGTACACTGTTTTAAGAATTCTTTATTATACTTTTTACTAGCTAAAGAAACTAAATTCATTTCAGCATGGGAGGTAACATTCATATCAGTTTCAACAGTATTTTCAGCTTTCAATAATATATTTCCATACTTATCCACTAAAATAGCTCCAAAAGGATGATTCTTATGCTCTCTAGCCTGCCATGCAACTTTGATTGCTTCTCTCATCAATTCGTTAATATCAAAATCCATAAAGTCCTCCTTAATTTATAAATTCTCTAACTAAATTATAGCTTACCTTCTATTATAATACCACTAATTTCTAAATTGTGAGTATTTTTGTAACAAAAACCTTAGTATTCTAGTATTTAAGACAAAAATATTTCTCTCATTTAAAAACTGAGAGAAATAAAAAAGTAAGTAATAAAATAATTAAACTAATTTAGAAGTAGATTGTCTAATTGATAAGGAGGTTGGAACAAGAATTTTTTTAGGAAAGAAAAAATTGCTCTCTAATCTTTCTTTTAATAAATTAATCGTACTTATTGCTATATAATTCATATCTAATTTAACTAACAGTTTACCAATTCTTCGAACTTTACTTAATTAATTGGGATTTAATTTTGATTTTTCAAAATTTCATTTTTCTGTTTCCTGGGTCGACCTCCCTTACGTTTGGGTCCTACAATTACATTAGGATCTACTTCTTTTTAGGGTCGACCTCGCTTACGCTTGGGTCCTACAATTACATTAGGGTCTACTTCTTTTTTGGGTCGACCTCGTTTTCGTTTTGGTTCTACAATTACATTAGGGTCTACTTCTTTTTTAGGTCTTCCTCGTTTTCGTTTGGGTTCTATCGGGGCATTTGAATCAACAATCTTAAATGGCCTTCCTTTTTTTCTGGTAGGTTCTGGCTCTGGTTTTGGTAATAAATCTAGTGTTTGTAATGTTACTTCTGCATGCTTTGTCATTCTAACAAATAACCACTCTCCATCTGCTGATGTTCTTGCTTTTTTAGCTGAAGCTAATTCTGACATTATATCTCTATATGACATATTTTTTGAAAGACCTGTTTCATCAAATTTATTAACTAATCTCATTGTCATAGTACTGGCGAAAAAGTTAATGAATTCTTGACCAATTACAGAATAATTTGAATGAACTCTTGTGTCAGTTAAATCTAAAGCATGTTTATAGTATCTAAAACATTCTTCGATTAACCATCTCTCTTCATAGAGTTTATAAATTAATTTAGGATCTTCATCTAGGTTAGACTCAAATACTACAGTACCGAACCTTTCATTTTTTTGATTTCTATCTTCAATATTATACTCTTTGCCCTTATTGTGTTTAAAGTAATCTGCTTCCTCTTTTGCAGCCCTTTTTCTGTCATAAAAAGAATAAAGATAATATTTAGATGTTCTTTCTTTTTTGTATAATAAATCTTTATCCTTATCATCAATCATTCCAGTGTATTTATACATAGAATGGGTTTTTATTCGTTTATCACTTCTTTTAATGGGATTGAGCCAACACAAATTAGGATTTTCCTTATATATTGCTTCAGCTTGTTTTTTGGGAAAACCTTTATCACCCATAAGAATACCTTGTTTGACATCATATTCTTTGAGAAAATCTTCATAGGAACGGGAGTCAATTATATTACCACTATAGACCTTGGAACAGATTGGTTCCTTTGTATCTACATCATACGCAAAAAGTATTGAAATATCTTTAGTACCTTTTATTCTTGATTTATGAGAGTAGTTAGATAAGGTATTAACTTCACTGTTATCAGTTTTAAGAGTTCCATCAATTGCTATATGATGATCTTTAGTTATCTTGCTTACTCTGTTTCTCATGAAGGTAGAGACTAAAGCATATGATTTACCTAAATCTTGAACAAACTTTGATAATGTATTTTTGCTTAAAGAAAGTCCTGGAAACAATTCACTTATCCAGTTTAAATTGTATTTAGATGCAATTCTATCAAAAGGAATTCTTGGATAAATTACCTTTAAAAGGGCAATAGTATAAATGGTGATAGCATCTCTTGCTTCATATACATCTAAGGCTTCATCAAGTAAAGAACTTGAAAGATTATGTATTAATTTAACATCAGCAAAATCTTTATATTCTATTCTTCTATTTTGAATTCTATTCTTATCTAGTTCAACAAACTTTCCATTAATAATATGACCGATAGTACCACCACTAACTGGTTGATTCATACCATTAACAACTTTACAACCAATTCGTTTTATAACAGCATATCTATAAATACCTGTACTACCACTATCTACAACAACAGAATTACAAGGACGTTCAACCTTTCTTATTTCTTCAGGAACACCCATAAAACACCTTCCAAAAAATACAAATTAAATAAAGATAAAATCATTGATAAATATTACTTTATATAGTTGTTATTATAACTGTATTTGAACTATATGTAAAGAGTTTTTTCTAGTAATTTTGACTATTATTCCAATAAATCTTATATATTTGACTTATTTATAAAATGAAAAGGAAAGAAAAAACTTACCCCAATGAGTAAGTTCTGTAAAATATTTCATTTAAGCTAAAAATAAGCAACTTTCTAGCGATTTCATATAGTTTAAAGAATTGGTAAACTATTATTTAACAGAGGATAGAGGTGGATCTAAATACTTTGAAGCAGGGATATCATTAAATCCAATAACAGAAATATCATTAGGTACTTTTACTTTTTCTTGTTTTAATCTAGCAATAACACCTGAAGCCATAGTATCGTTTGCAACAAAAACAGCACTTGGACGATTGTTTTTTCTTATTAAGACTTTAGCTAACTCAAACCCTTCCTCATAAGATAATTTATCACCTTCAAAAATATATGATTCTAAATCATTATTTTTAATAAATTCCTGATAAGCAATTTTTCTTCTATCATCAATTGCAAAGGATAGCTTTAAACCAGTATCTGAAATAACTTTCCCTCCAATATAAGCTATTTTTCTGTGCCCTAAACTATACAAATAGTTTAAAGCTTGATTGGTACCTAATTCTGTATTAATCATTACTGAGCTAAATTTATCAGCACTTGGAGAAGAATCAATAAAAACTATATTATTACACAATTGTGACAACTGAGTAACTGATTCTTCATCAAATCTTCCAATAGCAATTATTCAATCTAGGGTTTTATTAACTGAAGAAACATATACACCATCTACTTTTAACATTTTAAATGAATTTATATTCTCTTTAGAAAGAGCTTTTTCTACAGTTGTCATTAAATACAAATAATAAGGATCTTCAATTAAAGCTTTATTTACATACCAATCAACAATAGCAATATTTAATCTAGAATTCTTCATTGCTTTTTTTCTCGTTTTTAAGGGAATATATTCAAATTCATCAGCAACAGCTAGTACTCGTAATTTTGTATCATCCGACACTGATAGAGTAGAATCGTTATTTAGTATCCGTGAAACAGTTGCTTGTGATACTTTTGCAGCATCTGCAATTTCTTTTATTGTCGCCATAATCTTTACCTATTTTTTAAATATATTAACCATCTTATCACATTAGGTAAATTATGTCTAATTTATTTATTTTTTTACTATTTTTTAGTATTGAATAAAATAAATGCTATTATTTTTTTTAAAAATAACTCTAAAATTGACTCTTTTTTATACAAATATAATAAAAAGTATATACAAAATAACATTATTATATTAGTAAATTTTTACTAAGTAATTCTTGACAATATTAACTTGTATGTTATTCTATAAGCACTTACATTTAAAACAAAGGATATACCATGAAAAAAACTTTATCTGTATTATTAATGGCATTACTAGTAGGAACTTCTCTATTTGCTGGAGGAGAAGCAGAAACAGCAAAAGCAAAAGAAAAAACTCCAATCACTATTTGGGCTTGGGACCCTAACTTTAACATTTCTATAATGAAAGATGCTGCTGAAATTTATAAACAATCACATCCAGATGTAGAATTTAATATTGTTGAAATGGCAAAAGCTGATGTAGAACAAAAGCTTCATACTAATTTAGCTGCAAGAACTACTGAAGGTTTACCAGATATCGTATTAATCGAAGATTATAATGGATTAAAATATTTAAACTCTTATCCAGGACAATTTGCAGACTTAACAAGTGCAATTAACCAAAACGATTTCCTAAAAGCAAAAGTTGACGTTGCAAAAGTTGGTAACAAATATTATTCCATGCCTTTTGACTCTGGTGTTGCTGGATTCTTCTACAGAACAGATATGTTAGCTAAAGCTGGTTACACTGCTGCTGATTTAAACAATATTACTTGGGATCAATTCTGCGATATCGCTAAAGATTACAAAGCTAAAACTGGAAATTATTTCTTTGCTAATAGCAAATCTGATGGTGGTTTATTTAGAATAATGCTTCAAAGTAATGGTTCTTGGTATTTTGATAAAGATGGCAAACCATATATTAAAGATAACAAGAGTGTTGCAGAAGCAATGAGAATTTACAAAAGATTTATTGATGAAGATTTAGCTTTACCTACAAATGGTTGGACAGAATGGGTTGGTGCTATCAATGATAGTAAAGTTCCAACTATCACAACAGGTGTTTGGATTATTGGTTCAATAAAAGCTGCTACTGATCAAAGTGGTAATTGGGCTGTAGCTCCATGTCCAAGATTATCTGATAATGGAACAAATGCTTCAAATCTTGGGGGTTCTTCTTGGTACGTATTAGAAAACGGCAAAAGCAAAGATGAAGCTATTGATTTCTTAAATAGTGTATATGGTGCAAACAATGATTTCTATCAAAACATCTTAGTTAAAAACGGTGCAATGGGATCATATATTCCAGCATTCAATGGTGCTAATTATTCAAAAGCAGATCCATTCTTTGGTGGACAAAAAGTATACGAAGTATTAAGTCAATATGCTAAAGCAATTCCTGCAGTAAATATTGGTGAATATACATATGAAGCTGATGCTGCTGTAATGGGTAATATGGAAGCTTATTATAATGGTCAATCAGTTGTAAAAACTTTAGACGCAATTAGTGCACAATTAGAAAACGACATTCTATAATCACTATTTTCCAAAACACAAAGGGTGAAAAATCCCCCTTTGTTATTATATAAGGACAAAACCGTATGGCAACCGAAAAGAAAATTAATAGAACTGGATGGTTTTTTATTATACCTGTAGCTTTCTTATTAGCTGTTTTTTTACTTTATCCAATTTTCTATTCTCTTTATTTAACAACAACACGAACAAGAGGAATTGTAACAAGTTTTATCGGATTTGATAACTATATAAAACTATTTAATGACCCCATGTTTTTTTTAGCTTTAAAGAACACTTTTAAAATTTTATTTTTACAAGTTCCTTTGATGCTAATTTCAGCTTTGATCTTCGCTTCGTTATTAAATAACAAGAAAATTAAATTCAGAGGTTTTTTTAGAACCGCAATATTTTTACCTTCAGTTACTTCATTAATTGCTTATGCTATATTATTTAAAATGCTTTTTAGCTATGAAGGAATTGTTAATAATTCTTTATTGGCACTAAATTTTATTCAAAAACCATTAGACTGGTTTTCAGACCCCGCACTTGCTACTTTTGTACTTATTTTGGCAATGGTATGGAGATGGACAGGATATAATATGATATTCTATTTATCAGCTATGCAGAATATCAGTAATGACTTATATGAAGCTGCAAAAGTTGATGGAGCTTCTGAAATAAAATCATTCTTTAGCATAACTGTGCCTTTATTAAGACCTATGATTTTGTTCACTACAGTAATGTCTACAATAGGTACACTTCAATTATTTGATGAACCTATGAACTTAGCCCAAGGGGGAACAACATCAGTTGGCCCAAATAACTGTTTCTTAACTTTGAGTGTTTATATTTATAATTTATGCTTCAAATATACTCCAAAATTTGGTTATGCTGCTACAGTTTCATATGCAATATTAGTTCTTGTTGCTATTTTATCTTTTATTCAATTTAAAATTAGCCAACAAAGTGAAAAAACTGTTAGTAATAAAGTTAACAAAAGTGTAAAGTAGGAGAAAAAAAATGAAAAAAAATAAAATAAGCTTCGGCCTTGTAATATCCTATATAATATTAATAATTGCATCCTTTTTTTCTTTATTTCCTTTTTTTTGGATTATAATTGGTGCAACAAATTCATCAGTAGATATTCTGAGAGGAAAATTGACAATTGGTCCTCACCTATTTGAAAATTTAAAGGTATTGTTTAATGAAGCAAACATGGGTTTAGCTTTATACAATTCAATGAAAATAGCTTTTTTAACTGTTTTACTTACTTTAGCAATAACATCAATGGCTGCTTATGGCTTCCAAATGTATAGAACAAAAGCAAAAGAAAATACTTATACATTTTTCTTATTAACAATGATGGTACCTTTTGCTTCTTTTATGATTCCTTTATTCCAAATTATATCAAGATTAAAAATGTTAAATTCACATTCAGCAATAATTCTTGTTTCTTCCGCGTCAGTTTTTATGATTTTCTTTTTTAGACAAAGTTTTGTTAACTATCCAACTGAAATACTCCAAGCCGCAAGAGTAGATGGCGCATCAGAATTAAGAACATTTATAAGCATATTTATACCTTCAATGAAAAGCACTTATGCCGCTGCAGCAATTTATACATTTATGACAAGTTGGAATAATTACTTATGGCCATTAATCGTTTTGCAAACAACAGACAAAAGAACAACAACATTACTTGTTTCTTCAATGAGTAGTTCCTATACTCCTAATTATGGAGTAATAATGGTCGCAATTGCTTTATCAACAACCCCAGTTGTTATTGTTTTCTTTGGCTTCCAAAAACAATTTGTTGAAGGAATGATTGGCTCTGTAAAACAATAATAATTAAATAAGGAAAATTTATGTTTAATTTTAGTTATTTAGAAGACTTAACCAAGTTCAATGAGGGAACAGTTCCTTCCCATAGTGACTTTTTTTGTTCTTCAGAAAAAATATCATTGAATGGTATTTGGGATATCAAATGTTTTGAAAACCCTTCACAAGTTCCATTAAATCTTTTATCTGGATCCAAATTAACCAATCCTGATAAAATTATGGTTCCATCAAATATTCAAATTGAAGGATTTGATATTCCTCAATATACAAATACTCAATACCCTTGGGATGGAAAAGAAAGGATTTTGCCTCCACAAGTTCCAAAAATTGATAACGTAGTAGCGGTTTATCAAAAATCAATAAGTATAAACAAAAAACAATTAGAACAAAATATTCTCCATTTAAATTTTGAAGGAGTAGAAACTTCTCTAGCTCTATTCATTAACGAAAAATATGTAGGATACAAAGAAGATTCATTTACTCCTGCTATTTTTGAAATAAATAAATATTTAAAAGAAGGTAATAATTTAATTAGTTGTATCGTTACTCATTATTGTAGTGGGAGTTGGCTAGAAGACCAAGACTTTTGGAGACTTAGTGGTATTTTTAGACCAGTCAATATTATTTTATTTCCTAAAACCTTTATTCAAGATGTATTTGTTAATCCTATATTATCAGAAACATTAGATGTTGGCGAATTAAATATAAATATAAAACTCAATAAAAAAACAACTGGAAAAATACAATTATTTTTAAGTGACAGTGAAGATAAAAGAGATAAAATCAATATAGAAGATTTTAATATCAATTCACTTACAAGAGGCCCTTTATTCACTGAAATAGAAATAAAAAATCAAGATGAAATAAACTTTTATAAATTAATTGAAAATGTTTCAATTTATAGCCATGAAAATCCAAACCTATATACACTTTTCATTGAGTTAATAACTAATGAAGATACGAATAAACATGAATGTGCTATAGAATTTGGATATCGAAAAATTAATATTGAAAATAATATTTTATATTTAAATAATAAAAGATTAGTTTTTCACGGTGTAAATAGACATGAATTTAATGCAACTAAAGCAAAAGCAATCAGTTTTTCAGATATAAAAAAAGATCTATTAATTATGAAAGACAATAATATTGATTCAATAAGAACCTCTCATTATCCAAACCAAAGCATTTTCTATAACCTTTGCAATAGGATGGGTTTTTATGTAATTGATGAAACTAATATAGAATCCCACGGAACAACGATTAATGCATATGGTAAAAAAGATTATTCAATAGCAATTCCTTACAACAAACAAGAATGGAAAGCATGTACTCTTGATAGAGCAAATAATATGGCTCAAAGAGATAAAAACCATCCATCAATCGTTATGTTCTCTTGCGGAAATGAAAGCAGTGATGGCTCAAATTTACTAGAATTAAGTAAATTTTTGAAAACATTTGGACAAAGAGTAATTCATTATGAAAATGTAAATTATGATTCTCCGTATCATGAAATCAGTGATGTAGAATCTCAAATGTATACAAAACCAAATGAAGTTGAAGATTTCTTAATTAATCATCCACAAAAACCATTCATGCTCTGTGAATATTGCCATGCGATGGGTAATTCATGTGGTAATTTAAAAGAATATACCGATCTTGCAAGAAAATATGACAACTATCACGGAGGTTTCATTTGGGACTTTATTGATCAAAGTTTAGACTTAAATAATAACGGCCTTGTTTATGCTGGATTAAAAGGAAAATTCCCTACTGATGCAGATTTTTGCTGTAATGGTTTAATCTCATCACAATATAATGAGAGTTTTAAACTCAAAGAAGTAAAGAAATTATATAGTCCAATTGTTATTGAAAATAATATAGGATCTATTAAAATAATTAATGAGTTTAATTTTACATCATTATTAAATTATTTATTTAAAATTGAAGTTATAATTGATGGTATTTATCAAGAAAATATTAAAGTTGAAAACTATATTAAATGCGAAAAATTTTACTCAACTAATAATAATTCCTTCATTCTTAATTTAAATGAAGGCGAAGAAACATCAATTAAAATAATAAATAAAAATGTTGAAGATTTTATTTTAAATTTATATGTTTATGATGAAAATAATCATTTAATAAATGACAATAGCTATACAAATCTAAATCAACAAAACCTTAATCCATACTTCAAACAAATATCAAATAAAATGGATTTAATATGGGGAAAAGATAATGTTGGATTATCGATGGATAATATTCAATTCTTAGTAAAATATTATTTTGGAAAAGTTAATGCAATTATTTTAGATCAAATCAATATATTAGAAAAACCAATTAACTTAGAATTTTGGAGAGCTCCTAACAATAATGATAAAGCAAATAATAACAGTTTTAGATGGGCAAAGAATAAAATTTCTTCTTTGTATCAAAAACTAAATAACGTAAAACAAGCACAAAATCAAGCTACCTTTGAAGTTTTATGCTATGATCAATTATATTCATTAACATATTCTTTTGAAAAACCAAACAGAATGCAAATTGATATAAAACGTCTCACAAAAAATAATCAAGAAATGCCTTGCTTTGGAATAACCTTTGCTCTAAATAACAAATATAACAAAATTCGATATTTTGGCAATATTAAAGGAGAAGCATATTGTGATAGAAAAGAATCTTATCTGTTAGGCATAAAAGAAGAATTAATTGAAAACCAATATGTTCAATATGTTGATCCGCAAGAATGTGGAAATAAAACAGATTTGAGATATGTAGAAATATTGGATGAAAACAATAATGGATTGAGAATATCTAGTTCAACAATCTTTGAAGGATCCTTTCTTCCTTATTCACCTCATGAATTAGAAGAAGCTAAACATTTTGAAGATTTACAAAAACATAATTTTAACACAATTAGAATTCTCCATGGGCAAAGTGGAGTTGCAGGAGACGATACTTGGGGAGCTCCAATACATGAACAATATTTATATCATGGGATAGAAGACTCTTGGTCAATTTCTTTTGAAATTATTTAATTTAAAAAAATACTATTGTTTATTTTAGCAATAGTATTTTTTTATATACAACTACAAATTAATTCACACAATCTACACTATTTATATATTTTTACACCTTGCTTTCACAGTTTTTATACTAAACAATTAGATGCCGATTGGAGGTGATTATGGATTATTCATATTTAGTAACAGGAGCTGATGGTCATTTGGGAAGTTGGATTATTAAAGCACTCGTTAACAAAGGATTTGATGTAAGGGGATTAAGATTTAATGGCTCAATATTAAAAACCCCAATTATTGAAAAAGTTTTCTATGGAGATGTCACAAAAAAAGAAAGCTTATATCAATTTTTTGATGTGAAAAATGCAAAAGTGATTCATACTGCAGGAATAATAGATGTTGGATCAACAATGAGCAAAAGGCTCTATGATGTAAATGTAAATGGCTCAAAAAATATTATTGAGTTATGCAAAAAACATCAATTTCCTTTAACATATGTGAGTTCAGTTCATTCTTTTGTTGAAACTGATGATATTATTACAGAGAAGTCCCTTATTGATCCCCAAAAAGTCTTAGGACCTTATGCAAAGACAAAAGCAATAACAACCTTAATAATGGAAGAAGAAAGAAAAAATATCCCTATAAATATAGTTTTCCCTTCTGGAATTCTAGGTCCAAACGATTATGGAAACAATCATTTAAATTCAGTAATAAAAGATAGAATAGAAGGAAAACTATTTTCATACATTGATGGTGGTTATGACATGGTTGATGTTAGAGATGTATCAAATTTTATTTGCAATTTATCTACTAGCTCAATTGTTAATCAAAATTTCATTCTATCAAATTCATATATCTTAATTAAAGATTACTTAGAAAAAATAGGAAGATTTATCAAAGATAATAAAAAAATAATTAGAATTCCCACAAATATAGCAAAAGCACTGGCCCCACTTTCTGAAATTTATTATAAAATAAGAAGAAAACCAGCTTTATTTTCTTCATACTCTATTTATACCTTATCACATCGTCAACTTTTCTCACACAAAAAAGCAACTGAGACCCTGAACTATTGTCCAATAGAAATAAATCAAACAATAGCTGATATATTAAAAGAATTAAAATATTAATTAAAAATTAGGTCACTACTATTGACATATGTTGAATACCATTTTAAAATATTCATATTAATGTACATGTTTATTTGAGTTAAAAAAAGTTAGGAGATGATTTTATGAAAAAAATTTTAACATTAGCAATAGTGCTTTCTGTAGCAACAGCATCACTTTTTGCAATTTCATCAGGAGTTATTACACTCCCTGAGACTACAGGTTCCCCAGAATCTTCATTTTTTGTTGAAGCTGAAGCAAGTGAACTAGCCCAAGGTTTATTACTAAAATATGGTGATAATCCTAGTACTGCAATCCTTGTAAATGATACAATCACAAAATCTGAAACAGAATCTTGGGATGTCTTTGGAAATGAAGCAACAAAAAATTTCTATTTTTTTGGTACAGGTAGAGCTAGCTCAACAAAAACTGTAAAAGTAACTGCTGCAGCATCAACTTTCAAAAATGGTAATATTGATACACAAGTTCAACCTGTTATAAATGGTTATGCTAATTCAGGTTGGGAAATTATAATACCTGCTGCAAATGCCGTTGATGTTGGTTCATATACAGGAACTTCATTTAATGTAATTTGGGATGGAAGCAGTTCTCCTAAGTTAGCAACAACACCTGCTGGTACATACACCACAGAAGTTACCCTAACTGTAACAAATCCTTAATTATAATATCATAAAACACTATTTATGAACTAAATACTTCCAAAGTATAAAAAACTTTGGAAGTATTTTTATATGCAACTTTGTCACTGAAATATTATTTAAAACAACGTAAGATTATTCACATGAAAATATTAACAAATAAAACTTTTAATAACTATATTAAAGAAGAAAAAGACCTTATATTAGTAGATTTCTGGGCACCTTGGTGTGGCCCATGTAATATCCAAAAAGAAATACTTGAAGCCCTCGAAAGAGATAATACCACTTCAGCTAAATTTACGGCTCTTAACGTAGATGAAGAAAGAGAAATTGTAAATCAATTTAAAATTTATTCTATACCAGGTATATATCTTTTTAAAAACGGAGAAGTCCTTTATAAATCAGAAGGGAAAATTAAAAATGAAGCTGTAATTAAAGACCTAATTAATCAATATAAATAATTTTAGCAAAACTTATATTATACCTTATATTTATGAATAGTCAAGTTTTATAATAATTAAATTTAGGTTTTCCGCAATAACCTTTATTTTATGATTTTCTGATGCATTTTTTAAAAAATAATTTAAAAAAATAATTTCTATATTTTTTATACAAATTTTTATATTTTTGAATACAATTGCTGTTTTTCAATATATTTTTATCTTTTTCTCTTTACATATAAAAATAATTACCTTTATACTTAATCCAATATTTTTAAGGAGATTTTTATATGAAAAAGAAAATCAATGAAAACGTTTATAAGCTTGAGGGTGAAGTTCCTGTAAAAGAAGCTTTACCTTTAGGATTACAACACGTTTTAGCTATGTTTGCAGGGAATTTAACTCCAATCATTATTATTGCAAGCATGTGTGGAATAGCTGCGGGCTCACCTCTTCAAATCACAATAATTCAAAATGCAATGATTATAGCTGGTGTTGTTACTTTAATTCAAGTTCTTGGAATTGGCCCAGTTGGAGGTAAACTTCCAATTGTAATGGGAACCAGTTCAGGCTTTATTGGTGTATCAAAAAGTATTATTGCAACAATGGGTGGCGGTGTCGTAGCTTATGGTGCAATATTAGGAGCATCTTTAATTGGAGGCCTTTTCGAAGGTGTTTTAGGATTTTTCTTAAAACCTTTAAGAAGATTTTTTCCCCCAATTGTAACTGGCACAGTTGTTCTTTCAATAGGATTATCATTAATAACCGTCGGTATTAAATATTATGCAGGTGGTGTTGGTGTTAAAGATTTTGGATCTTTAGAAAACCTTTTAATAGCTACAATTGTTTTAATTGTAATTGTTTTCTTCAAACATCGCTTTGGTGGCTTTGTTAGTGCAACATCTATTTTAATTGGTATTGTTGTTGGATATATTCTTGTTGCAATAATGACTGCTTTTTTACCAAATACATTTATGCTTGATGGACAAGAAGTTACTAAATCTTGGGTATTACAATGGCAAAAAGTTGGAGCAGCTGGCTGGTTCTCTATACCTAAACTACTCCCAGTTAAACTTGTATTTGATATTAGAGCAATAATTCCTATGTTAATTATGTTTATTGTAACTGCAGTTGAAACAATTGGAGATGTATCTGGAATAACACAAGGTGGATTAAAAAGAGAAGCAACAGATAAAGAATTGTCTGGTAGTGTAATGTGTGATGGTATTGGATCTTCTCTAGCCTCAGTATTTGGAGTATTACCAAACACTTCATTCTCTCAAAATGTTGGTCTTGTTGGTATGACTGGCATTGTAAATAAATTTGTTATTTTCTTAGGTGGTATTTTCCTTCTTTGTTGTGGATTTTTCCCTAAATTAGCTGCTATTGTATCCATAATGCCAAATAGTGTATTAGGTGGAGCTGCTGTTATGATGTTTGCTTCCATCGCTGTTAGTGGTATTCAATTAATTACAAAAGAACCTATCACTCAAAGAAATGTTACTATTTTAATTGTATCATTAGGCTTAGGTTATGGATTAGGAAGTACTGCTGGAACTTTAGATCATTTGCCTCAATTAGTTCAATTAATCTTTGGTGGTTCAGGAATTGTCCCTGCTGCAGTATTCTCAATATTCTTGAATATCATTTTACCAAAAGATGAAAAAGAAACAAACTAATATTTTTTATATAACATTTAATAGACTAAGCAATAGCTTAGTCTATTTTTTTAGTGACATTCATATATATATATAAATTATAATTTATTTAATATTTATTAAATTTGACATTGAATTATTAATTTCTGGTCTGCACCCCAAATAGTTAACACTTCAGTGATTACTGCATCCGAAGTAGTTTACAACTAATTCTTTATTAATATTATCACTATTTATTATAGTGTC
>RZYO01000231.1 GCA_009930325.1 Spirochaetia bacterium
TAGGAGGAAATAAAAGATATTTTGCTTTAAAGATGTTAGGATATAAAGATGTACCTGATAAGTGGATATATAGAGCAGAAGGATTAAGTGAAAAGCAGAAGAGAGAATTTAGTATTAAAGACAATGCACATTGGGGTAGTGAATGGGATTTTGATTTATTAAGAGAGTGGGAAATTGATTTAGAAGATTTTGGAGTATTAGAAGAGGATACTAAAAAAGGAATAAGTAAAGAAAAAGGAGAAGTAGAATTTAGTGAAGTATTAGAAGAATATAACAATTATATAATTTTAAAGTTTAATAATGAGTTGGATTGGTTACAGGCTAAAACTTTATTTGATATTAAAGATGTTAAATGTTTAAGTAGCAGAAAAGATGGAAAAGTAAGTGATAGTTATACAAGAATAGGAATAGGAAGAGTTTTGGATGGAAGTAAAGCGATAAATAAAATAGTTAAGGATTAAAATGAATATAAGCATTAATATACCAAGTTATAAAAGACCTAAGGTTAAAACATTAGAATATATTAGTACTGCTAAGGTTTGGATAGATGAGAGCGAGTATGATGAATATTTAAAGGTAAATAATAAAGAAAACTTAATTAAAGTACCTAAAGGTATTCAGGGTAATGTAAGTAGAATAAGAAATTATATTTTAGATGAAGAGTTTAAAAAAGGAATGGATGCTGTTGTATTGATGGATGATGATGTTGATGGTATATTCAGTTTTGAACCAAGTGAAACTTTTGGATATGTTAAGAAAAGATTAGAAGAAAAAGATTTAATGTATTGGTTAGAAATAAATAGTTTATTATGTATGGAATTAGGATATAAGTTATGGGGAGTTAATTTAAATAAAGACCCTAGAAGTTATCAACATAACCAACCTATAAGTTTTAGTAGTATTATTTTAGGTCCTTTTAGTTGTCATATTAAAAATGATATTAGATATGATGAAAAAATACCATTAAAAGAAGATTATGATTTAGCATTACAACATTTAAATAAGTATAGGGGTATTTTAAGATTAAATAAATACCATTATGATTGTAAGCAGAGTGTAAATGTTGGTGGATGTGCTAATATGAGAAATTTAGAAAGAGAAAAAGAACAATTTAGTTTATTACAAAAGAAATGGGGGAGTAAAATAGTTACTAGAGATTTAAGTAGTAAAAAGAAATTTGATTATAATCCAATAATAAGAATACCAATAAGAGGAGTATAAAATATATATTACAATATTAATATTATAAAATATATTACATAAAACTATACATTAATTATATAAAAAGTGTTTAATAATGGTTAAGAAAGAAATAGAGTTAAGTAAGAGCGAATTAGCTTTAAATGAAATAAATTTAAAAGGTAAGAAAAAGGCTTTTTATTTAAGTATGATTAAGAATTTAGGTAATATTGCTAAGAGTTGTATTGAGATAGGTATTAGTAGAGAATTACATTATTATTGGAAAAGGACTGACCCTGTGTATAAGCAATATATAGATAACATAAATGATTATCAATTAGATTTTTATGAGAATGCTTTACATATACTAATACAGGATAAGAACCCTAGTGCTACTATATTTGCTTTAAAGTGTAAAGGTAAGAGTAGAGGATGGGTTGAAAAGAATGAGATAGAATTAAGTGGTGGAGTTGAGAACACATTGAATGCTGATGCTTTTTTTATGGCTTGGAATAAAGTAAATAAGAAAGAAGAGAAAGATGATGAATTTAGTTGAATTTTTTGAAGATATTAAAAAGGGAATAGAACCTATTAAAAAAATAAAATTCTTAGTGAGTTGGTTGTTTCCTGATGTTAAAGTTTGTAATAATCTAACAGATACACAGGCTTTAATTATTAAAAAAATTGTATTTGATGAAGTAAAGAGATTTTGTTTAAGTGCTTATACTAGATTTGGTAAGACACAGACTATTGGGATTTGTGTTTGTTTGCAGTTATTAATGTATAGAAATAAAAAGATAGTGTTTATAGGACCGACTAAAGACCAGGCTAGTTTAATTAGAGAGTATGTTGCTGAATTAATGGTAGGGAGTAGGGATAATCTATTAATTAATTTAAGTGATATTGAAGTTAAGGATAAAAAGGAAAAGGTTAAAGCTGAGGCTAGAAGGGATAAAATGACCTTTAAAAATGGTAATCAGTATTATATTTTAAGTGCTAATAATAATAAAGGTGGTATTAGTGCTATGGGTAAAGGTGGGGATATTCTTTACATTGATGAGGGTACTTTGATTAGTAGGGATAGTTTTGCTAAAATTATGAGAATGTTGGGAGATGATGCAGAAGATAGTAGGTTTATAGAATTATTTAATCCGTGGGATACAAATACTGCAACTTACGACCATTTTATAAGTCCTAGATTTGAAACTATGCAGATTGGTTATGATATAGGATTAAAAGAAGGAAGAACAACACAGGATTTCATTGACGAGCAGAAAGAGTTGATGACTAGTTTAGAGTTCCAGGTATTATATGAGAGTAAGTTTCCTGATGAGGCTGAAGATGGATTGTTTAAGGTTAAGAGTATAAACAATAGTGAAGATATTATTTTTAATTTTAAAGATGAGATTAAAAGAATTGAAGATAGTTTAAAAGAGTGGAAAAATAAAACAGAAAGTGAAATAATTAAATTAAGAAAAGATTTAGAAGATTATAGTTATATAATAAGCTGTGACCCTGCTGATAAAGGATTGGATTATAGTGTTATTTATGAAGGAATAAGAAAAGAAAATGATTATGAGATATTAGATGTTTTTAGTGAAGATAAAACAGAACAGATGAAATTAGTGGGAAATATAATAACAAGAGTAGAAAAAGTAAGAGAAGTATTTAATGATGTAAAAATAAGTATAATAATAGATAAGAATGGTATAGGAACAGGAGCTGAAAGCAGATTAAAAGAAATTATTGACGAGAAGAGTCTAAAGAATGTGTATGTAGTTGGTGCTATGTATGGTGGTAAGGCTATTAAGGATAAGTTATTTCAAAACCTTAAAGCAGAGAATTTTTTTAGATTAAATGATTTA
>RZYO01000232.1 GCA_009930325.1 Spirochaetia bacterium
CACTAATACTAATTAATAAGAAATAATTGTTAAATAATAAATTACAAAACAAGTTAATAATTATTGTTAACAAAAAATATATTAAAGTATCAAAAAGACATAATTTTATATTTTTTATTGCAATATAAGCAAAAAATATTACAGCTGATATTAAAACTGCTATTATTAGCGCATCTATATTTTTGGGTCCTTCTAATGTTTGAAAAAAATTTAACCAGCTTTGAAATTTATCTAATGACATTCTTAAAATTCTCCCTTTGGCACTCTATTAGATCTTTTTAGATTAATTCCCCAAATTAAGTTTTCAATTGAAAACTTAATTTTAGAGAGTTTTTTTAGCTTGTTAAAGGAGAGAAGTTAAAATTATGGAAGAAGGTTTATATCAGAAATTAAATCTTTGGAATAGAATAAAATCTGAATTTTTGTTTTCAGTCAAGAATAAAGATCAAAAATTTATAATTATTGTTTTTATAATATCAATATTTTTAAGCCTTTCAATATTAGTATCTTATAGATATATTTTAGACTATACAAATAAAATATCAATATATGAATTTGATAATTTAGTGAAAGCAAAAAAAGAAAATGCTTTTAGAATACTTATCAATGAAAATCTTTCTAAAGCAAAAAAACAAGTTAATTGGATGAGAGAAATAATAGCAGAAGATATAAAAGATGAATATATAGAAAAAAGACTTTATGAAGGATTACTAGATGATTTGAAAAATATAAGCCCAAATAATAAATTATCTAATTTGTTTTTTGATAGATTCAAAAATACATATTTGAATGTTTTTTCTGATAATAATAGACCATGGATTACAACATCTGAAAGTGTAAATTTTAGTTCTGCTTGGATAGGTTATTCAACAAACGTAATTACAGAAATTATTGATATTATGAAAATTAAAAAAAGAGAATTCAATTATCCTTATAATGAATTTTTCATACTTATGGATAATAGTTATCAAGTTTTAACATACGAGCTTTTAGATATTACAATGCAAAAAATTATGCATACTAATTTAGATACTCCAATTGATACAGCTGTAAATAGATTTAAGACTGATCTTAGTTTAACAAAAAATCTTAAATTTGTTGTTATAACTGAATTAGATATTCAAAAAACATTTGGTAAAAGTTATGATTTTTCATCTTATCCAAAAATATATATTTCACAAGCTTTTAATGTTTTTGAACTTATACATGAAAGAAATTATGATTCTTTAATTTTTGATCAACAAACAGATGTTTTATTTTTTACTGTTTTACAAACAAAAATAAGAATAAATAATATTATGCTTAGTTTACTTTCAATATTTATAGTTTTAATTCTATTAGTAACAGCAATTATTACAATACACTTTTTAAGAGCTTCTTTACATAATCAACTAAAACAAACATTGACTGAAGCTAACTATTTTGAAATGATTGATTCTCAAATAGAAGAATTAAAAACTAAAAACAATGAAAGTGAGGCAGGTGACTTGAATGATTTTTAGTTCACTAGATATTATTCTTATTATGACATATATTTATGCAATTACAATTTATATAAGAATATTCTTAAAAGGATATAAATTAGCATTATGGCCTGTTGCTTCTTTAATCTGCTATATTATTTTAGAATTTGATTGGGTATTTTCAAAACAAGTAGAACATATAGGAACGTTAAGAGATGTTCTTTGGATATTAGTTGAAATGTTTATAGCTTTAACATGTAGTTTATTTGCTAAACATTTAGCTTTTAAGGAGTAGGAGATCTTACAATGTCTGATATGTTTAGTATGCTTTCTATTTTTTCAAATTTAATGTTAGTTGTTTTATGTGTTTACATGTTAGCTAATAAATATTATATATTTATAGGTCTTTTAATTACAGGTCTTTTAGGTATTCTTTTAGAATTAGATTGGATGGTTACATTAGATACTTTGGATACTAGAAATATTTTATGGAATACTATAGATGTTATTAGAACTTGTTATTTTTTCTACCTTTCATTTCTCTTAAAAACTAAAAAACATTGTGATAGTTAATTCTTTATTAAAAAGAACCTTCAAAGAAGGTTCTTTTTTTTAGCCTAGTTTACAGAACCCTCGTTTTGTGATAAAATAGCTTTAGATGTTAAATAATTTGATTCTTAAAGGAGTTTTTATTACTACATGGCTAAAAGTCTAAAAAGTTTTCTTGCTAAAAAATACCCAGAAGCTATTGGCGTTAATATGGTAACAGATGTTACATACATTGATACTAGAATTCCAACTCTAAATTATGTAATATCCGGAAAACCTAAATCTGGCGGTATACCGCTAAATGGAAAAATTGTATGTCTATACGGGCCTGAGGCTTCCGGGAAAACGAGTTTAATTCTTCAATTTATAAGAGAAGCACAAAAGAAAAATATTGAAGTTGTTTTCTTAGATACTGAAAGATCAATTACTCAAAATAGAGCTAGGCAGTTTGGAATTGATTTTGATAAAATGATATATGCATCACCAGATACAATGGAAGAATGTTTTATGATGATTGAGGATATTTATAAAGAGAAAGCTGATACTGCTACTCTCGATGAACCTATTGTAATTATTTGGGATTCACTAGCTGCCACTCCAACAAATGCTGAAACAAATAGAACGGCTGATCAAGTTGAAATCGCTTCTCAAGCAGGAGTTCTTACTAGAAACCTAAGAAGAATTCGTGGTAAAATTAAGAAAATGAATGCCGGAGTTATTCTTATTCAACAAGCCAGAGCGAATCAAGATAGATATGGCGATTTATTCTCAATGCCTGGAGGTTATGCTCTTCATCATACTGTTGATCTTATTCTTAGAGTTAATAAAATGAAAGCTAATGAATCTGAAATGGGAGTTAAGATTTCTACGCCTCAGAAAAACAGATTATTTAAGCCTTTCCAAAATACTGTAATACAATTTGATTATACAAACGGATTTACAAAAGAAAACATTATTGTAGCTTTTTGCGAATTTTTAAGAAATATTGAAATTCTTGGTTCCGCTGG
>RZYO01000233.1 GCA_009930325.1 Spirochaetia bacterium
ATATAAAATATAGAAAAACCAATCCATAATACAAGTAAAAGGGCAACGACAAATTTTTTTGGATTATTTATTCTAAATCTAGTAGCTACTTTTAATTCTTTATTTTGAGATATAGACTCATTTAATTCTTCCATAGTTATTAAATTTAATTATTTAATTATTAATAATTTTTTAAAAATATTGTATTTTTATACTAACACTGAAAAAGAAAAAACTCAATATTTATTTTTTAAATTCCTTTTTTCTAAGTCTAATATTTCCAGGTGTAATTTCTAAGTATTCATCATCACTCATAATACTCATACCTATTTCTAATGTAATCTTCATAGGAGGAGTCAAACTTATAGCATCATCTGTCCCAGATGCTCTCATATTAGTCAAAGCTTTACCCTTTGTAGGGTTTACAAATAAGTCATTTCCTTTAGAAACATCACCAATAACCATACCTTCATAAACTTCAGTATTAGCAGAAACATAAAGAGATCCTCTATTTTGTAAATTAAATAAAGAAAATCCTAAAGCTGTTCCTGTAGCCATAGAAACCATTGAACCAACAGAATGTTTTTCTATTTCTCCAACATATTTTTTAAAACCAATAACTCTACTATATATAATACCGTTTCCTTTTGTATCAACTATAAATTCATTTTGATAACCAAGAAATCCTCTTGTTGGAATTTCAAAAACCATTCTAATACCTTCATTTGTATTAACTAGCTCTATTAAATTTCCCCTTCTTGAAGAAAGTTTTTTTATAACATTTCCAGAAAATTCCTCAGGTAATGTTATAATAAGCTCTTCAAAAGGTTCAAGAGTTTCTCCATTTTCTTCTTTTATAATTACTTGTGGTTGAGAAATTTGCATTTCATAACCTTCTCTTCTCATATTTTCAAGAAGTATGGCAAGATGCATTTCTCCTCTTCCATAAATTTTATAATAATGAATATCTGAAAAATCAATTTTTAATCCAACGTTTATTTCTAATTCTTTTTTTAATCTTTCTTTTAATTGTCTACTAGTTAAAAATTTACCCTCTCTTCCAGAAAAAGGAGAATCATTAACAAGTAAATTTAGAGAAATAGTTGGTTCATCTATAGAAATAGCTGGTAAATTTTTTTGATCTAAATCTTCACATATAGTTTCTCCAATAAATATATCAGAAAGTCCAGCAACCATAACTATATCTCCAGAACTAGCCATACTTACTTCTTTTCTATTTAATCCTTCAAATGTAAATAATTTTGTTATTTTACCACTTCTTACTTCCCCATTAATATTTTTTACAAAAACTTTTGAATTATTTTCTATTTTTCCTTCATATATTCTTCCAATAGCAAGTCTTCCTAAAAAATTATCATAAGCTAAATTAAATGGTTGCATTAATAATTTTTTAGAATCTAACTCAGAAGAAGAAGATGTATTAACTTTTTTTAATATAGTATCAAGTAGTGGGTCTAAATTAGAAGAATCATTATTCAATTCATATTTAGCAATTCCTTCTCTTGCTATTGCATATATTGTAGTAAAATCTAATTGTTCATCAGTTGCTCCAAGATCTAAAAATAATTCAAAAATTAATTCTTTTACTTCTTCTGGTCTTGCATCAGGTTTATCTATTTTATTTATTACAACAATAGGTTTAAGTCCTAAATCTAATGATTTTTTAAGAACAAATTTAGTTTGTGGCATAGGTCCTTCCTTTGCATCAACTACCAAAAGAACAGAGTCTATTGATCTTAAAACTCTTTCAACTTCAGAACCAAAATCTGAATGCCCTGGAGTATCTACAATATTTATTTTAGTATCCTTATAATATACAGAAGTATTTTTTGAATATATTGTGATTCCTCTTTCTTGTTCTAATGCATTGCTATCCATAGTTTCACCATCTGAAGACATACCTGTTTGTTTCATTAAAGCATCTGTAAGAGTAGTTTTACCATGATCTACGTGTGCAATTATTGCTATATTTTTTATTTCCATAAAAAGTCAAAACCCGCTTTTTTAAAAAGCGGAAAATAATTTAGTTAAATATTTGGTCGGGGTGACAGGACTTGAACCTGCGGCCTCATGGTCCCAAACCATGCGCTCTAGCCAACTGAGCTACGCCCCGATAAAAAATACGGTGACAGAGGGCGGAATTGAACCGCCGACCTCAGGGTTATGAATCCTGCGCTCTAACCATCTGAGCTACACTGTCGAAGAAATATTAGTCGTATAACAAGAAATATATCAAAAAAAATAAAAAAATACAAGTTTAATTATTTTACAATACCCAAATTATATAATAATATATGGGTATAACATTTTATTTATCTAATAATAGCTTGACTTTTAAGTTAAAATATGATAAAATGTAAAATCTTTAAAATCTTATAAAGGAGAGGTGAAAAAAATGAAAAAGAAAGCTACATTGCTTCTTTTAATAACTTTCTTGTTGGTATTCTCAGGATGTCCAACTCCTACTACACCTCTGTTCGTAGAGCTGACATCGTCAGTTACTACAATAACAGAAGGAGAAAGCGTAACATTTACAGCTTCTCCTGAAGGTGGTAGCACTGGAAGTTATTCTTTCTCTTGGTTTATTGATTTGAATCAAGAAACCGGAGAAACTGGATCAACTTTTACTAAAACTTTTAACAACGCAGGAAACTACGTGGTAAGAGTAGAAGTTGGAGATGGAGAAAAAATCGCTTCTGATACTGTTAATATTACAGTTGAAGAAGATGAAACCCCGGATCCTCTTTCTATTACCCTTTCACCTAGCGTGAATCAGGAAATAGATGAGGGAGATAGTCTGAATTTTTCTGTGGCTACATCAGGAGGAGCTGGTAGTAATACTATCTCTTGGTATGTAAATACAGTAGTTCAGTCAGGGCAAACTGGTTCAACTTTCTCTCACACATTCAATACAGCCGGAACTTATACAGTAAAGGTAAGAGTAGAAAATGGTGAAGAAGTTGAAGAGAA
>RZYO01000084.1 GCA_009930325.1 Spirochaetia bacterium
GCAAAGCTAAAGTTGCATAATTACAACTTTAACTTTTGGATAATGTGGTATACTAGATTAAGTAAAATTTAGTTTGTCTAAAAAGGGCAAACCAGTTCACTTAAGTGAAATTAAATAATTTATTATGAATAATTTTAATAATTTTTGTTTTTTGATTGCTGATTTTAAAAAAGCATAATAATAATAAAGGTTAAAAAATAAGTAAAAAAACTTCCAAGTTGAGTTCTCAACTTGGAAGAAGTAATATTCTTTTTGCATAACTTCTTATAAATTATTCAATTACAGTTAACTTGTTAATAAATGAGTTCCAATTTTCACCTTTTGCTCTATATTGTTCTAGCATTGGTTTACATGCTTCTACCCATTTTGCTTTATCATTTAATTCGATAACTGTTACCCCATCTTTCTTCATAGCTTCAAGAGCATCAATTTGATCTTTGTCATCAAGTTGAGCTTGATAAGCAGCAGCTTCATCAGCAGCTTCATCTACAATTGCTTTTAAATCTGAAGGAAGATTATTATACCATTCAGCATTGAAGAAATAATAAGTACAAGCAATGATATGATCAGTAATAGTTAAATATTTAGCATTATCATGGAATTTCATTGAGTAAATCATGCTAGGAGAAGCTTCCATACCATCAACAACCCCAGTACTTAATGCTGTATAAATTTCATTCCAATCCATTGTTGTACCTGCAGCACCTAAACTATCAAACATTGAGATATAAACAGCATTTGGGCCTCTCATCTTAACGTTTTTGATGTCTTCAATTTTTGTTACAGGTTTTTTTGTAAGCATATCTCTAGAACCTTGAGACATACCTGCTCTAGCAATCATTCCATAAGGTTCAACAAGTGTACTTACTTCGTCTTCCATTGCTTTTAAAGCTCTTCTGTAATGAGCATTATCTTTAAATAAGTAAGGGAACTCGAACATCATTAATTCTGGTACCCAAGTTCCAGGACCTGTTCCAGGTGCAGCAACTACCATTTCTAAAGAACCAGTTCTACACATTTCAACTTGTTCTGATTGATTTCCTAATTCAGAACCAAAGTTTGCAGTTGCAACAATTCTTCCATCACTTTTTTCATTAACTAATTCAACAAATTTAGTTAAACTTTTTCCAATAGTACCAGTTGCAGCTAGATTAGTAGATGTTCTTAGTTTGTAAGTTTTTGAACTTCCTTCAGCGTTTCCTTGAGCAAAAATTGGCATTGCAATTGTTACTATTAACATTGCCATTAGTACATTAATTTTTTTCATATAAACCTCCATATTTGGTTAATTCTATTAATTGTGGAAAACCACATTTTTATTAATTATTTAGAAAAATTTCTTCCTAAACTAATTTCGATAGTTGGTAATGATTCTAAAAAGATTTTTTTCTCATTGAATCTTGTCATTTTAGAAATCATTGTTTCTTTTTTATAAAAAGGATCTTCCTTATTTATTGGAAAGGTTACTTTTGATTCTTCTTGAGCAGCTTTATAAAGCCCCATTACAACTTCAACAGTATCCTTGCCCTCTGTATCATTTATATAATCGTTATACTCAATTTCTTCAGTTGCCTTTAGAAAATGAAATATTTGTGCATCGTGTTCTGTATATTCCAAATCCTCAATTGAATGATAAAAATCATTAATTTCTTTTTCTTTTTCTTTGTTTTCTTGAGGGAATCCATTTGCTAAAGTTTTAGAAGCATCTACTTGCCAAGGGATTGTAATTTCAGCTTCTTCCCCATCAATAATTATTGATTGTTTTTCTCCATGAGAAACTAAAGAAGAATTAAAGGTAATTACTTTATCTTCATATTCAAAGATCGCTATTGAAAAATCTTCACACTCACTATTTTTATGATTTAGATTATTAAAATATGCTCTAACACTTTTTGGTTTTCCAAATAACATAAGCATTAAATCGATATAATGAATTGAATGATTCATTGTACAACCACCATTATCAGTTTCCCAAGTCCCTCTATATTTGAGATGATAGTAAATGTCTGATCTCCACCAAAGTGAATTAAAATTAGCAAAATGTATTTTTCCTAATTTATTAGAATCAATAATTTTCTTAATTTTATTTATTTCATTTTTATATCTGTTTTGGCTAACTATTGAGAGCTTTTTATCATTTAATTTTGCAGCTTCTATCATCATATCGCACTCTTCAATTGATGTAGCCATTGGTTTTTCACAAAGGACATGTTTTTTAGCATTTAATGCTAAAATAGAAAACTTGCTATGAAGGCTAGGTGGTAAACATATTGAGACAGCATCAATATTTTCGTCTTTTAACATTAAATTTACATCAGTATAAATTTGAGCATTAATTTCTTTTTCTTTGCATATTTCAATTGCTCTTTCTTCAATAGTGTCGCAAATAGCTATAATTGAACATAATTTAGGAAATTTTTTATAGCTATCAATATGAATTCTTGAGATAGCGCCTGTTCCTATAATTCCAATATTTATCATAAATTATTATCCTTTTATTTTATTAAATTTGGTAAGAATGTAATCAAATTTGGCACAAAGAAACTGATTAATACGATAAAGACTACTGAGCAAATATAAGGGATTAGTGGTTTTACTACTTTATCTATTGGTATTTTTGCAACGCCACAAGAGACGAAGAGGAAGGAACCAACTGGAGGTGTAATTGCTCCAACTTGCATTAGAATAACAAGTATAACTCCATAAAATACTGGATCAAAACCAAATTGATTTCCAATAGTAAGAATAGTTGTTGAAAGCATGGCTATAAGAACTGTTGGATCTAAGAACATTCCTAAAATCATAATAACAAGCATTAAAAAGAGCGTGCCAAAATATTTATTACCAATAACATTTACTATAAAAGAGGCCACAGAATTTTGGAATCTCATTCTTACTAGCACGTTAGAAAGTGCTCCTGCAGCAGAAATAGTAATCATAACAACTGCTGTAGTAATTGCAGATTGAATTAAGATATCAGGAATATCTGATAATTTTAGTTTTTTTGTGAATACGAAACCATATAATAACCCATAAGCTATTGCTATTACTCCGGCTTCAGTAGCTGTAACAATTCCACTTACTATTCCAACAATAATTATTAAAGGCATCATCAAAGCACCAATTGAATTCTTTAAACTTGAAAGCATTTTTTTCAAAGAAAACTTATGAGTTGGAATATTATATTTTCTTTTACTATATTCCCATCTATTAACACCCATCATCAAAATAGCAATAATAATTCCTGGAATAATCCCACCTAAAAATAATTTACTAACTGGTATTTCTGTGTAGAAAGAGTATAGAATCATAGCAATACTTGGTGGAATAATTGGGCTTAACATTGACGAGCCCGCTGTTACAGCTACAGCATAATCAGTTTCATAGCCTTGTTTTTCCATTGCAGGAATTAACATTCCACCAATAGCAGAAGCATCTGCAATACCTGAACCTTGGATTCCTCCAAAGAACATAGAAGCTAGAATATTTACATGGCCTAAACCACCTTTAAATTGACCAACTAATGAATCTGATAAATTTACTATTTTATCTGTAATATCAGCTTTGTTCATAATATTACCAGCAATAATAAAGAAAGGTATAGCCATTAATGAGAAAGCATTAACACTACCAAACATTTTAATTACTATTAGGTTAAATGGTAAATCCATTATAAACATAAAAGTTGCTGTAGTTGTAATTAGTGCAATAAAAATAGGAAATCCAATAAATATTAAAAATAATAATAGAGCAAAAATTGCAAAAATTTGAATCATTATTTGTCTCCTTTTTGTTGTAAAATGTCTTTGTAATTTGTTCCATAAATCATTTTTAATACATATTCGAATATGCAAAGTAAAGAACCAATTGGAATAGCTAAGTAGAAAAGAGACATTGAAATTTTAATATTTTGAAGCATACTCGTAGTATTTGTTAAAGCATATTTAAATCCTTCAAAAACAATAATTGAGAAAATAAATAAGACAATTAAATCGGTAACGAGAGTAACTAATTTTAGTTTTTTCTTATCACTTATTTTATTTAAAAAGAAATCAACAAAAAAATGAGCATTTTCTTTTATTCCAAGGCTTATTCCTAAAAAAATAATCCAGATACTACTTAATCTGATTATTTCATCACCCCAAGGAAAAGGTCTCAATGAGATAAATGTAAAGTATCTTAAGATAATTTGAATAAAGCATAAGGTAACAGTTAATGAAGATATTAAAACAAGCAAAGATGCTCTTAACTTATCAATAAAGTTATATATGTTTTTCATTTTTACTCCAAGTATTTTTATTTTGTAAAAGTATCTTACAAAATATTATTATATATTTAATTATCTATTTGTCAATAAAAAAATTAAATAATAAATTGTTTATATATTTTTTATTCTTTTTTAAACCTTAAAAGAATAAAATTTACTAATTATTGAAAATATATGTATTATATAACTAATAATTGTTATTTAATAAAAATAATTATATAATATGTGTAATATTTTTTTATAAAATATATAAATATAAAACTTGACTTTTTGTAATAAAGAATGACAAAATAATAGAAACAGTTGGAGATAAGCATAATGAAAAATGAAGAAGTAGAATTAATAAACTTTAAAAATGTATTAAAAAGTGTAGAAAATTTAGAATCTCCATCACGTGCTGATATAGCAAAATATTTAGGTATTAGTAGAACTACATCTTCACAAAACATTAATAAATTAATTGATTTACAATTGGTAAAAGAAAGTGAAAACAATTTAATTGGAAGGGGAAGACCTGGAATTTCATTAATCGTTGATAAGGAAAGATGGCTTGCCTTGGGCGTTTGTTTTGAAGATAATATGTTGTTTTTTTCAGTTGTAAATTTAGCAGGTGAAATAAAAGAAAAAAAACGAGTTGATTTAAATTCAACTAATTTTAATACATTTTTTCAAGAATTGTGTTCAAATTTAAGATATTTTTTAAATAAATTTGAGAAAGATTTATTACCAGCTATTGGAATTGGTAGTCCAGGAGTAATTGAGCCTAAAACTGGAGCTATTATTAAAGCGGTTGATTTGGGTTGGTATAATATTCCTTTAAAAAAGATGTTAGAAGATGAATTTAAATTACCAGTTTATATAAATAATAGATACCGAACAATGGGTTTAGCTGAAGCGAGACAGGGTTTAGGTAAAAACTATGACAACTTTATTTATTTAGGTGTTGGAAATGGCTTTGGAACTGCAATTTTTCTAGAAGGTAAATTAGTATTAACTACAAATATTCATACTGGTGGAATTGGGCATATTGTTGTTGAACCGGATGGACCATATTGTAGATGTGGGAAAAAAGGTTGCCTCTTTACTGTCGCTTCATTATCAGTTTTTGAAGAAAACACAATAAAATTATTAGAAGAAAAGCATAAAAAAAGTATTCTAGATAATTGCAAGAAAGTCGATATGAAAACAATTATGGATGCAGCAAATAAAGGGGATGAATTAGCAAGAAAAAGTGTTATAAAAGTTGCTAATCCACTTTGTACTGTCATTGGAGATTTAATTAATATTATTAATCCACAAAGAATAATTATTGGTGGACCTATGGGAATATATGGAGATTTTTATTGTGATTATATAAGTAAAAAAATTGCTAATTATTATAATACAACTGAAATTTCTATCGTTCAAACTCAAACAGATTTTTTTGGTGGTGCGGTTGGAGCTGCATACCAAGTTTTAGATAATAAATTAGAACTTGTTTTAAATAAAATTGAATAATTAAATGGGAAGTATTATGAAAGATTTTCAAAAAAGTGATGGGCAAAATTATGCTCCAAAAGGATTAGAAAATATTGTATGTGAAGCTGGTGAATTCATTGTAGGTGTTTGTAGAATGGATCATGGTCATATTTATGGAATGTGTAATGGATTAAAAGAAGCAGGTGCTGAAATAAAATATGTCTTTGATTATGATAAAACTAAAATTGATACTTTTTTAAAGTCATTTCCAAATGCCATTGTTGTTGAAAGTGAAGAATCTTTATTAAATATTGAAGAAATAAATTTAATTGCTACGTCAGCAATTCCTAATGAGAGATTTCAAATTGGGTTAAAGACTTTAGATAAAGGAAAAGATTTTTTCTCTGATAAACCTCCTTTTACATCAATTGAACAAGTTAATTTAGCAAGAAAGAAAGTAAAAGAAACTAATTTAAAATGGTTTGTATATTATAGTGAAAGATTACATGTTGAATCAGCTATTTATGCAGGACAATTAATTGATGAAGGTGCAATTGGTGATATTGTAAGTATAAAAGGGTGGGGTCCTCATCGTATTTCATTAAGTAGTAGACCGGAGTGGTTTTTTAATAAAGAACAATTTGGTGGAATTTTAACAGATATTGGCTCTCATCAATTAGAACAAGTTTTATATTATGCTAAAGCAAAAGATGCAAAACTAATCTCTTCAAGAGTTGGTAATTTAAAGAATAAAAAATATCCAAAGTTTGAAGATTATGGTGATGCAACTTATATTACAAATAATAATATTCCATGTTATATTTCAGTTGATTGGTTTACTCCGGATGGTCTTTCTACTTGGGGTGATGGTAGATTAATAATTTCTGGAACTAAAGGGTATATTGAATTAAGAAAATATCTTGATGTTGCAAGATCTAATGAACCAGATAATGTTATTTTAGTTAATGATAAAGAAGAAAAACATATATGTGTTCATAATAAAGTAGGGTTCCCTTTCTTTGGTCAATTAATTAGAGATTGTTTAGATAGAACTGAATTAGCTATATCACAAGAACATACTTTTAAAGCAATTGAATTAGCTATTGAAGCGCAAGATAAAGCGATAGTTGTATAAATATAATTACTTAAAGAGAGAAATAAATACTTATTTTTCATTTTTTTTTAAGCTTATTTTTAATAAGTTAATACATTGATTTTTTAAAATTTTAAAATAAAGGGGCACAATGCGTGGTAAGGCTTGCTAATGCAGGCCTATTTTTTGTTTTTAGATGAAATTATTTGTATTATGAACTTATAACAATCTTAGTTTTTTATATGTTTTAAATTATTTTCAATTTATTTTATTTCACCATATATTCACCACATTTGTATATTAGATTGTAGTCAGATAATAAAAACAAGGATGGAAATAAAAATGAATAAAAATAAAAAAATAGTAACTTTACTTTTAGTATTAACTTCTGTATTTACAGTAGCTTTCGCACAAGGAACAAAAGAACCTGCCCAAATAATGGAACCTGAAGCAGCTGCTTTAGTTGAACAAATAAACAATACTAATTCTCAAAATGAATTATTTGGTGCATCTGCTGCGCAGAGTACTGACGAATTTACTTTAGAAGAAATGCTTCAATATGCTATTGAAGATGAAAGATTAGCTTTAGCTGAATATGAATTTATTATGAAAGAATTTAATGTAAGTAGACCTTTTTCTAATATAATAAAAGCAGAACAATCTCACGAAAAAGCTTTATTAAATTTATATGATGTATATGGTTTTGAAGTAAGTGATTTTGATGCAACATCACATGTTGTTCTTCCAGATTCTCTTTCAGAAATTTATGATATTGGTGTAGAAGCAGAAATTGCGAATATTGCTATGTATGATAAGTTCTTAAGCTATGATTTACCTGATGATGTTAGAAGAGTATTTGAAGCATTAAAAAAAGGTTCTCTCAATCATTTGGATTCTTTTAAAAAACAAAGTACAAAATATTAATAAATCTAAATTTAAATAAAACACTTTGAATAAGAATAAATATATTTTTATTTGAAGTGTTTTTTTATTTTCTCAAAAAAAAATAAAAAGTGTGATTTAAATTTTTTGTTTAAAATTTCTTTTATATATATTTTTTAACTATACATAATGATATTAAAATTAGTTTTTAAATAAGAATTAAGTATAGATGAAATTATTTTTTTAAAATATATCTCTATATTTTTTATATTTAATATTTTTTAAAGTGCCACTTGTAAATTGTTACTTAGTATAACATTATATAAAATTTAATTATCTTAAAAATCCTAAAAAATAATAAACTTGTTATAATTTAAATTAAAATTTTGAAATATTTGCTTAATAAAATTATAATTTTTTTTTGACATTGCCCATAAATAGGTGTTCAATTAAAAGAGTGATATATTGTTTTAGGAGGGTTTTTATGGATGCTGTATTAATTATGGTATTAGCTTTTGTGGGCTATATTATAGCTTATAAATTGTATGGAAAATTCATAGGAGATAAAATCTTTGAATTATCAAAAAAGAATATTACTCCATCACATGAATTTGAAGATGGTGTTGATTATGTCCCCACTAAAAAAGGTATTATTTTTGGACATCATTTCACTTCAATTGCTGGTACGGGTCCAATAGTAGGTCCTGCTATTGGAGTTATTTGGGGCTGGCTACCTGCTTTGATTTGGATTTTTGTTGGTTCAATAGTAATGGGAGCAGTTCAAGACTTTTCAACATTGGTAATGTCTTTAAGATCGCAAGGGAAATCTATTTCTGAGATTGCTTCTCAATACATTAGTAAAAAAGTTAGATTCGCATTTTTCTTAATTGTTTTTATTGAATTGTGGTTATTCCTTGCAATTCTTGGAATGATTATGGCTGTAATTTTCCATATGTATCCAGAAGCAGTTTTTCCAGTTTGGATGGAAATTCCAATAGCTATAGCTTTAGGAATTGCTGTTTATAAGAAAAATAAAAATGTGACTACAGCAACTGTTTTAGCTGTAGTTGGTATGTATATTACAGTAGTGTTAGGACATTTCATTCCTTTAGATATGCCAAGTCTTGGTGCTATGCCTGCTACTGGTGTTTGGACAATAATTCTCTTTATTTATGCATTTATTGCATCAACATTACCAGTTACTACTTTATTACAACCAAGAGATTATATTAATGCTTGGGAATTGTTTATTGCAATGGGCTTATTGATTATAGGTGTATTTGTTTCATCATTTAATGGTTTAGAAATCGTTGCTCCAGCTGTTCAACTTCACCCTGAAGGAGCTCCTTCAATGTGGCCTTTCTTGTTTATTACTATTGCTTGTGGAGCTATATCTGGTTTCCATGCTGTTGTTGCTTCTGGAACTACTTCTAAACAAGTAGAACAAGAAACTGATGCTGTATTTGTAGGTTATGGTTCTATGTTAATGGAAGGTGCTTTAGCTGTATTAGTAATTGTTGCAACTGCTGCTGGTATTGGTTTAGCATCTCGTGGTGATACATCATCTGTAATAGGTGTTGCTAAATGGACAGAACATTATGCATCTTGGGGCGCTGCCGCAGGTCTTGGATCAAAGATTGTTGCATTTGTTGAAGGTTCTGCTAATATGATAAGCTATCTTGGAATTCCACAATATCTAGGATTAATAATAATGGGTGTATTCGTAGCTTCTTTTGCAGGCACTTCATTAGATACTACAACAAGATTACAAAGATATGTTATTCAAGAATTACTTGGAGCAAATAGAGTAGGTGCTGCGGATAATAAATCTTTCTTTACTAATAAATATGGTGCTACATTATTAGCTCTTATAACAGCTGGTATATTAGCTTTCTCAACTGGGGTTGATGGTAAGGGAGCTCTTTCATTGTGGCCATTATTTGGTGCAAATAACCAAACATTAGCTGCTTTAGCTTTATTTACTGCATCAGTTTATTTAAAAAAACGCGGTGGAAAGAAATATTTAGTAACTTTCATTCCAGCTTTTTTCATGTTAATAATGACTTTATGGGCATTAGTTATTAATGAATTAAGCTATGTAAAATCTACTAGTGTTTTATTAGGAATTATTAATTTAGTAATTATTGTTATTGTTGTACTAGTTTCAATAGAAAGTATAAAAGCTATCTTTACTTCTAAGGAAGAGAAAATAGCTTAATTTAAAAAAATAGGGTGTCAAAAAATGGCACCCTAAATTATAATATTTACAATATATTACAAAAAATGGATTAACACGTGAAAGAAATAATAAAGAAAATAAACTTGATTACTTATATTAACTATGCAATTACAATCATATTATTAATATTAATATTTATTTTTAAAGCCAATCAAACTAGAATTGTTAACAGATTTATTTCAACTATTGTTTTAGTTGGTACCACGCTATTTTCTGTAGCTTTACCAATTCTTTTTAGAACGGGGTATTATCAGAAGAGTCTTAAAGATAAAGGATTAGATATTTCTGATTATTATAATTTTAAACTTTTTTTGAATATAAGTATTTTTATTGGATCTCTTTTTGCTTTATATGGGTACTACTATCCAATTTATAAATACCACTTATATTTTTCTATCTTTGCTTGTATTTGGGGAATCTATTCTATTTTTCCTTCTGTAAAGGTAGTTGAAAAAGATTTTATTACTTATAAAGTAAAAACAGAAGAGTAATTTTATGAATTTTTTTAAAAAAATTTTAAATGAAGTTAAAGGTTTTATTATTGGTTTTCACCAAGCTTCTTTGTATAAAGCTACTGCGCAAATAGAATATGAAGTATATGAGATGGAAAATTCATTTACTCTTATGCTCTTTGGTGGAGCAATAGGTCTTCCTTCTCCACCTTTGCCAGTTTGTTTAGAACTACTTCCACTTATGGAAAAAGATATTGAAAGAATGCTTTTGAGAGCTTCTCAAACTGGAAATGGTTTAAGTGAATTAGCAAGTATAATGGGTGAACCATAAATTTGATTATAAATAAGGTTAAATAATGAAAAAAGCATATATATATATTGGAAAAGGTGGAGTAGGTAAATCAACTTGTTCATCGCTTGGAGCTATTAAATCTATTAATGAGGGGAATAAGACTTTACTTGATTCTTTAGACCCAGCACATAATTTACATGATATTTTCAATATGACTTTTGATAATAAGCCAAAAAAAGTTGTTGATAATTTATATATTAGAGAATCTAATATAACAAAACTTGGTAAAGAATATATAAAATCAATGCAACAACAGTTAAAAGGAATATATCGTTACCAACAAGCTTTAAATATTGATAGGTATTTTTCTGTATTAAAATATGCCCCTGGTACTGAAGAATATGCTTCTTTAATGGCTTTAGAGCGATGTTTTAATGAAAAAAAGTTTGATAATGTTTTTATTGATACACCACCAACAGCACTTACTTTAAAAACTATAGCTTTACCAAGTGTTAATTTACATTGGATAAATAGTCTTATTGCTATGAGACAAGAAATAGTTAATAAGAAAAATTCAATAAAAAATATAAGAAAAGAGAATTCAGAAAAGCTAGATGAAGATCCAATTTATAAACAACTAAATAATATGAAGAGTAGATATGAAGCTTTGAATAAAAAATTACAAGATGATTCTTTTGTAGAATTTTCTTTAGTATTAAATGAAGATGAATTAAGTTTTTCCGAAAGTTTATTGATTCAAAAAGAGATGAATGAATTAAATTTTAAACTACATACAATTGTCATAAATAAATCTAATTCAACAAATTTTGGTTTTCAAAAAAGAATAATTGAAACATTTTCTTCGTCAAATATAATACTTGTTCCATTTTCTAAAGAACAAGTAACTTCTATTGATAGGTTAAATGAGCTTAATAAGTTTTTAGTGAATCTTAATTAATGTTTTTATTTCAATTGTTCTTCTAAAATTTTTTTATATCTAGAATTATAATTTCTCCAATATTCTGTGTTATTTGATAATTTAAAGAATTGTTTATAATCTGTAAAAATCAAATCACCCATTCTTCTAAGTCCATTATTTAAATGACATCCTAAAATTGGAAGAATTAAATCTTTTTTTCTTTCTTTTATTGTTTTAATTAGTAATTGGTGATCACTAACTATTTCGGGATATTTTAGTGTTACTACAAAGTCCAACATTCTAAATCTAGTATATTCAATTTGTTGTTGCTGAATGTTAAACCATATTTGTTCACAATGCATTTTTTTAAACCAAGTTTCATGCATTGCACTATCTTTTTCAAAAAAATTATTTTCATTTACAGGATTTTGCTTAATTATTAATTCTTGCAAACGTAAATTATGATCTAATTCTTCAATTGTAAAACAATCAGGTTTGCTATCAATAAAATCACAAATAATTTGAGATTCTAAAATAGTTCTCATATGTATTAATTGATAAATTTTATCTAAATCTAATAATGTTGCAGAAATTCCTTTATATGGGACAATTTCAATTAGCCCAATATCGCTTAGTCTTTTAAAGGCAGTTCTTACTGGAGGTCTTGTTACCGAAAATCTATTGCAAATATCATTTTCAACAATTATCTCTCCTGGTTTAATATTTAAAGATATTAAATCATTTTTTAAGGTCTCAAAAATAATATTACTTTGATCAATTTGTTGTGTTTTTGCCATCTGATTTCCTTTGAAATTTGCTTGCTAGTAATAGAGATATTTCTATCCCTATTACTAACTTAATAATATATTTATCTAAAGTTTTCAATATTTGTTTTTAATTGTTGCAATGCCTCTTGAAAATAATGCATATCATTTCCAAGAATTAGCATTGTAATGCCTTTTTCTATTGCAGCTTTAATATCTGAAGGAGAAGAGGGTACTACTGGAGCAATTATTCCAATTCCTCTCTTTTGTGTTTCTACTTTTAATTTATTATAAGCATCATTTACTCTGTTGTCATCACTATTATAACCTACTTTAGCTCCGATGCTAAGTGAATAATCTATTGGACCAAAGTTAATAGCATCAATACCTTTAATATCTAATATTTCATTAATATTGTCGCTAAATTCATAATCTTCATCCATTGGAATTATTAAAGTATCTTCATTGCTTTTTTTAGTATACTCATCCCAGCTAAAAGGTTTAGTTCCATAATTAGCTGATCTTACACAGGATTCACCACCTCTTCTTCCCATAGGGGGAAATTTAGCGCCATTCATTATTTTAATAATATCTTCTTTTGTTTTACAATGAGGAACTATTACACCTTCAGCACCCATTTCAAGGATTTTTCTTATTTCAACTTCATTAATCTCACTTACTCTTACCAATGGAGATACTCCACTATTTTTTGCTGCAAGAATAAGTTTTTCCATATTTACAAGTCCATCAAGAGGAGAATGTTCTAAATCTAAATATACAAAATCAAATCCATTATTACCAATTGCTTCAACAGAGCAAACTGCCCCTGTATAACAGACTACTCCAAAAACAGGACCTTTTTTCATTTTTTCACGTAATTTCATTTTTACCTCAATTTAAAATAATAATTTTGGAAGCCATAAGCTTATTGCTGGAACAAAAGTTACAAGAAGTAAAATTATTACATTACAAATTAAGAATGGTATTGCATTTTTAAATACTTCAATAATTGATAATCCAGAAATTTTTGCAGCTACATTTAAACACATCCCTACTGGAGGAGTTACTAAGCCAATTGCAAGACCTACAACAATGATAATTCCAAATTGTAATTCACTCATTCCAATAGCTTGCATTACTGGCATTAAAATAGGAGCAATTAACAATATACAAGGTACAACATCTAAGAAAGTACCTAATATTAATATTAAAATATCAAATAAAACTAATATTACCCAATATGGAATATTTGATGTCAAAATGAAATTGGCAAGCATTGTTGGAATTTGTTCCATTGCTAATATCCAAGTAAAAATCATTGTAAATCCACCAATTATCATAATTGAAGCTGTAATCATTGCTGTTTTCTTTAAACTGGATTTAATATCTTTTATTGTTAATTCTTTATATGGCTATTCAACGTTTAGTGTGGGTAAATAAATAATTTAGAATACTTTACCGTGTAGAACTCTTAGTATATTATTCTCAATATATTAGGAGAATTAAG
>RZYO01000234.1 GCA_009930325.1 Spirochaetia bacterium
TTAAATATAAAATAATAATATAAAAATAGTATTAAAACAAATAAAACTAGCTTTTATTTATATCATTTCAATATAATAATAAGCTAGTTTTTTAATAAATATTCAATAATAATTATTTAATTATAATATTAATTTAACGATGCAATATATCGTAAACCCTCTAAGGTATGATTTTTTTGAACCTCATCTATTCTATTTATTAATGGAGCTATAGTTGATGATAATCCACCAGTGGCAATCACATGTAATTTCATATTTAATTCATTTTCAGTTCTCAAAATCATAGATTCTACAAGTCCAGCATATCCATACATAATCCCTGCTCGTATTGAACAATCAGAAGATCTACCCATAGCTCTGACGGGAGCTTTTAGTTGAACTTGAGGTAATTGGGCAGTACTTCCAAATAATGCATTTACTGCTGTAATTAAGCCCGGAGTTATTGCAACACCCTCAACCTCACCGTTCTTATTTACACAACTCATAGTTAAAGCTGTTCCAAAATCAATTACCATCACATCCTTATTAGGGTATAGATGGTGCGCTTGCGCTAAATTACATAGTAAATCAGAGCCTAATTCAACTGGTATGCTTTTTCTTACTAACATTGTTTTCAAATCATGATTAATCATTATTGGCTCAATATCAAAAAGTCTCATCACATTTTTCTGAAGGGCTCTATTTAAATTTGGAACTACTGAAGATATAACGGCTTTTGTTATTTTGTACTGATGAGAATCAGTATTTTTTACAAGAGCTTCTAAAATAACAAAATATTCATCACTAGTCTTATGGATATCAGTATGGATTCTCCAGGTATTAATCCAAGATTGCCCATCATGAATCGCTAAAACAATATTTGTATTTCCAATATCTACAGCAAAAAGCATTAAAAGCCCCTTATTTAAATTGAAAGATTATGATGACTTGCACCTTTATACAATTCATCTCTTAATTGATTTACACTTTCATCAACTAAATACTCATCAAAAGGCATCATTCTATCAATTATACCGTTTGGTGTAAATTCTATAATTCTATTTGCAATTGTATTTACAAATTGGTGGTCATGAGAATTAAAAAGAACAACTCCAGTAAAATCAATTAAACCATTATTTAATGCTGTAATAGACTCTAAGTCTAAGTGAGATGTTGGTTCATCAAAAATTAAACAGTTTGCTTGTTCAAGCATCATTTTCGATAAAACACATCTTACTTTTTCTCCACCAGATAATACTGTGCAATCTTTTAAAGCTTCATCACCACTAAATAACATTCTACCTAAGAAAGATCTTATATAAGTATCATCTTTTAAATCTGGAGAATATTGTCTTAACCAATCAGTTATACTTACATGTTCAATAAAATAATTTGCATTATCTTTTGGGAAATAAGATTGAGAAGTAGTTACCCCCCAAGTATAAGAACCAGAATCAGCTTCCATTTTACCACTTAGTATTTCAAATAATAATGTTTTTGCTTGGTGATTTGGTCCAACAAAAGCTATCTTATCTTCTTTATTTACAACTAAATTTAAATTATCAATAACTTTTACGCCATCAACAATTTTTGTTAATCCATTTATTTCGACAATATTATTACCTAAATCTCTTGTTGGTTTAAAAGCAATATAAGGGAATCTTCTTGAAGATGGTTTTATATCATCAATTGTTAATTTATCAATTAATTTTTTTCTGCTTGTAGCTTGTTTTGCCTTTGATGCATTAGAACTAAATCTTTGAATAAAATCTTTTAATTCAGAAATTTTATCTTCTCTTCTCTTTTTATCATCTTTCATTTGTTTTGCAATTAATTGACTTGAGAAGTACCAGAAATCATAGTTACCAACATATAATTGGATTTTAGCATAATCAATATCAGCAATATGAGTACAAACACTATTTAAAAAGTGTCTATCATGACTTACAACAATAACAGTGTTTTCAAAGTTTTCTAAGAAATTTTCTAGCCAATTAATTGATTCTAAATCAAGGTGGTTTGTAGGTTCGTCGAGTAAGAGAATATCAGGAGACCCAAAAAGTGCTTGTGCTAATAAGACTCTAACTTTTAGACCATCTTCAATATCAGCCATCTTTTTATCATGGAAATCAGTTGAAATACCTAATCCATCTAACATTTGTCCGACTTCGGCTTCGGCTTCCCAGCCACCCATTTCAGCAAATTCATTCTCTAAATCTGCCGCACAGATACCGTCTTCTTCAGTGAAATCTTCTTTTTGATAGATTTCATCTCTTTCTTTCATAATACTATAGAGTTTATCATACCCCATAATAACGGTTTCCATAACAGTAAAATCTTGGAAAGCAAAATGATCTTGGCGTAGCATTGTCATTCTTTCCCCTGGAGTAATAATAATTTCACCGGTATCTTGTTCAACTTCTCCTGCTAATATTTTCAAAAAAGTTGATTTACCTGCACCATTAGCGCCGATAATTCCGTAACAATTACCTGGTGTAAATTTTATATTTACATCCTTAAATAATACTTGAGTACCATAAGATAATGAAATGTTTGAAGCTGTAATCATCTAAATTTTCCTTATAAATCCATTCTATCAAAAAAAAAGCAACCTGTCTTTAGGCTGCCTTAAAAATATAGTCCCTAGGGGAATCGAACCCCTATTTAAAGACTGAGAATCTTTCGTCCTAACCGTTAGACGAAGGGACCAGACAACTGGGATAGAGGGATTCGAACCCCCAAAAGCAGAACCAGAATCTGCGGTGTTACCATTACACTATATCCCAAAACACACTAGTGAAAAATATACAAACTAAGTTGAATATTGTCAATTAGTATTAATATTTTAGAATAGAAATAGTCTTAAAAGGAAGTGATAATGTCCAAGTATGATGAAAGCGACTTTGTCCATTAAGAGAGAAAACTAGCTAATTATTTGGTTAAAGTGAATTGTTAA
>RZYO01000235.1 GCA_009930325.1 Spirochaetia bacterium
TTCTTCATCAGGTAAAACATTAGAAAGCATTTTAAGTAATGCTTCCATTTCATTAGAACTAAATTTAGTTATTCTAGCTATACAATCGTAGATAGCAAACATCATTGAATAAACAGGAAATCTTGTTACTGTACTTTCAGTTCCTAATCTAATATCTCCTGTTTTAGCATAGCTTTTAACTTCAAATTTTGAACTTCCAGCTATAATATCGTAAGATGTTGAACCTCCTGCTATTTGTACATCATCAAAAATAAATTTTAATAAAAGCTCTCCTGCGCCAATGCCTTTTGTATCGTATTCTAAAATCTTTTTAGAAATAACAGGTGATAGATGCATCATATCACTAAAAACATTATTAATAGTTTTTGGTATTTCTTGCAAAGATAAAGAAGCTAATTTATAATTTTTAGAACCAAAACTTTTAATAAATTCTTCTGACTCTTTTGCGTCAAATTTTAATAATTTAGATACAATATCTGAGCGATTTTCAGCACTTTTAATTTCATCAATAGTTGATATTTTTGCTTTCTTTTTAACTGCCGTATTATTATTTTTTTTAGCTTTTGAATCTTTCACAATTTTGTTTGCAGTTTTTTCTAACTTTTCTTCTGTTGTGTTATTTTCAATACTATTTTCTAAAATATTCTCACTTTCAACTTCATCATCTGCTGCTAATATAGCATCATTAGGTTGAGGAGTTATAATTGAAGGTTTTTGATTTTTTTTAACATATTGCATTATTCTTTGGAAAGGTACAACCAATTAGCTCAAATCCTTTTCTAGAAATTTTTCAAATAGAAATTTATGATCCTCAGGTAAAGAATTAAATAATGAATGACAAAGAATTCTAAACTCTTTAAGAGCTCTTTTTGATGTTCTTAATTCAAAAATATGTATTAGTTCTCTAGCGTTAACAGTTAGAACTAAACTAGTACAAAGGCTTTCTTGAATATAATACTTAAGAATGTCATTAGGCATACCAGAAGCGGCTGCTTCACCAATTAAATTAAAAAGTTTTTCTGATATAGCATCAAGTTCATTTAATATTTTAGTTTGTTGAACTGTAGCTGGAACATAAACTGGATAATGAACTTCAATATCTTTAGTTATTTTCTTTAAAGCCCATCGGGTAGAAAGAACACTAAGAGAAACTAATCGATGTCTTGCTAATTCTTGAAGAAGAGCTCTTGAAATATTTCTAACAACAAACGAATAACTAAGATGTTCTATGACGCTGTAGTGTTTTTCATTTACCATATTTAGAAGAAATTTATTCTTTTCAAAATCATTAGATTTATCAAAATTATTTGTACACATTAATCCAGCTTTAAATGGTATATCTAAATTAGAACTTTGAAGTAGCTCAGTAGATAAATTAACTCTTCTCATTTTTAATACCTTTCTTGCATCACAAGATCTCTAATAATAGAGTCTTCTTCGTCAGATGAAACCTTAATAGCTTTGATTTTTTTAGCGTAAAGAAGTGTAGCAAGAACTGTAATTGGTAACCTTAAAAGACCTTCTTCCATATCAGTGGTAGTTTCATACATCACAGAAATATAAACTTCATCTTCTCTTAAAGGCTTAATTTCTGCTTTTTGAAGTAAAGCATTTTTATCTAAATATATTGCATATTCTTTAATTTCAATAGGAGCAAGGGTTCTAAAATATACATAATTTCTATTCAAACGATTCTTAATTTTCATTTCAAGTTCAGTTAGCTTATTCACATTAAATCATTCCTTTCTTCTCTCCATAGAGTTTAGTTAGCAAGTTGATTCTATTTTATCACAAAACCATTTGGATGTACATTAGTTTTTAATTTTGTTTCTGTTCAAAATGAGCAACTTGAAGTATGACTGAATAACAAATATCTTTGTGAATATCAGTACTACCAACTTTTAACGTTAATTTTCTATCATCATAAGGAAGTTTAATTGTTATTAAATCGTTTTCTCTAGGATGATCTGCTAACTTCATAAAACCTTGAAGAGAAGCATTTTTTTCTAAAGCTAAACCATAAGGATGAAGAACTTGATTTAATCTATTATAATCAATATATACATAAGAATTAACTAAATCATACATATCTTCATCTTTTTGAAAAACAGATAATTGATCTCCATATAAAGGATCTAATTGAACTTGCATACCAGTCCATTTTCTATGAGAACATGGGAAGCCATACAAATTGACTAATTCATTTACCATATTTCTTAAAGTTTCTTTATCAGAATCTTCATGAAATATATTAAGAAAATTTAATTCAGCCAACGTATTCTCATCCTTAAATAGTCATATTTAGCCAGTCACGTTGTTTATCTTCTTGTACAGCTTTAGCTAAATTAGATAAACTCTTGTAATAAGCATAAACTCTTTTAATTTTACCACCTGAAGAAATAGGATATGATAACCACCAAGTACCTTTTTCTCCTGTATCAACATGAATATAAGCACTCATAGGATTATTTGTTGATTGATATAAACCAACTCTACCAAAAATTTTACATGCTTCAGTAAAAACTTGAAAAGCATTGTGTCTTCCGGCCATAATAAAATCAACCGCTTTACCATCTTTATGTAAACTTTGATTAGAACCACCTACTCTAGCATTATGAGTATGGCATCTATATCCACTTGTAATAATAATTCCTGTTCCATATAAATCTCTTAATTGCTGTAATTTTTTAACTAAGTTTTCATCTATTAAAAGTTGTTTACAATGGTTACACCAAAATTCTTTTCCTGAAAAATTAGTTGTTATTTGTAAAGCTTCGGCTTTCTTTGAATCATTAATTTTTATCATTGACATTTTAATCTGTTCAAGCAATCTTCTTTTTAATTCACCTAAATGAATTGGTAATGTTCGAAAAAAGGATTGCTGACATCCACCTCCATTACAGGAATAATAATTAGAT
>RZYO01000236.1 GCA_009930325.1 Spirochaetia bacterium
AGTAAACAATTAACTGTAAATCTACCAGATACAACATCAGGTGTTAATAATTGGGTTTGTTCATCCAATATATCTAAATACAAACATTTATTCATATTAATTAATTTCATGCGATAAAGTAATTCGTCTCGTGATTTAACAGTTACAAATTTTCTTACCCATTCTGGCAACTTAATAATTTTATTTTTATCTACTTTATAATCTAGAAACGTTATAACATTTCTAGCAATAGATTCGTAATATCGCCACGTAATAAATCCGTATTTATTATATTGAATATCATTTATTACTAGTGTGTATTTAGATTTGTTCAATTGATTATAATATTCATCAATTGGCAATCTAGTATCTACACTACCATCAATGGATTTATAAAACAAATTAAATGTTGGCTGATTTAGTAAATATTCGTTAAAATCCTCCACTCTATCTCTAATACCGCCACCAAATATAAACAGTTCTTCTTTTTCAAAACTTCTTGTATTTTCTGCACAAGTTGCAGCTAATTCAGGCATACCATTATATAGTTGTTTACTATGTATAAATGGTATATTTTCAGTGGATTGTGTAAGTACACAATCACATATTTTACTTATTTCAGTATTAATTAATCGAAGATCTGTTAAAATATAATTCAAAGAGTTGCATCTTTTTTTAAGCTGCTTAAGTTGTTCAATGTATGTTTCATCTGTATCTAATACGCCATTTAATACATAAATTACGTTATAATATTTTAAATCGAAAACACCAGTTAATTCGCACTGATAACCTGCAGCAGAAAAACTTGCTATTAAAGTAAGTATTTCTTTATAGCGACCATTTTTATCTGCCGATGTATTTTTAATATCATTTACATCACAGTTTAACTTAGTTATTCCTATACTCATATTGTTATACGAAGTTTTCACTTTATCGTCTCATTTCGTATTTTCAAACTCATCCATTATTACTTCTAAAGTGTTGTGGTCAGCTGTTAATGTTTGTAACTTAGTAATTTTTAATAACTGGTCGAACACATATAAATGCCTACTTAAATCTTCTCCATGTTTAACTGATGACCATTTTATATCAGTGGGTTTTATATAAACAAGCAGAGATCCTAATTCATATAATGCTTGATCTATTTGTTCCCAAGAACTATTTATATAATTTCGGTCACATTTACCATACACGTATTCAGATAAATGAAATCTATCAATTATAATTTTGCTATTTGGTGGTATAGCTTTTAATACTGATATCACAGACCATATTTTTTCAGTTTCTAATATTTCTGGCAAAAATTTACCTTTAATTATGTCAGCACTATTTCTATAAGATGTATCATTAAATTTTGATGAAACTAAATTGTACCCGTATTTGTTTTGCATGATATTAACAAATGTTGTTTTACCTACTCTATCAATACCTTCTACAATGACAATTTTAGGTAACAAAACCATACTGCAGTACCCCTTTGCTAAAATTATAGATTTTTTTCGGCCGGTGCCCCTTCTTCTGTGTATTTAATAATATTTTATCACGCATTATCTGAAAAGTAAATAGATTCAATTTAAAAAATTTATGTCAGAAGGGTGTGTTTGAAAAATAGAAATTTCTCCATCATCATGTTCTACAACAGTGACACAAGTTCCTAATTCAAAATTATAAGTTTTTTTAACAAGAAGTTCAATTGCAAAACTAACGGTTAAAGTTTTAATGTCACTAATTTCTTTTTCTACCATAGAATCTTTAAAAACAACGTATTCTTTTGTTAAAAAACCTTTAATGAAATCGATGACTTGTTTATCATTTTTTCCGGTCCATTGAAGAACACTAATTTGTGGCATTGATTAATCCTCCTTTCAAATGAAATTTCTTCATAAAGCTATTATATCATAGTTTCTACTAGTTGTAAACTACCTTCTTTTTAAGAAGACTAAAAAAGTGCAGCTACTAAAAACTGCACTTTCTTTAACTTTTTAACGGTATTTCTTAGATGATTCTTTGTCTTTGAGTTTAGGAATTGATTTAGAATTCTTAAACTTATGCTTTATTGCACCTAAACTACAACTAAAATCAATACCATCCTCATAAGACTCATCATCTATAAAACTACTATCATAATTTGTATATAGCTTAGTCAATTTGTGAACTTATCTTCCTTTCAATTTAAATAGAAGCTATTTTGCTGATTTGTTTATTAAAAAACTTAATAATTTGCCGATTTGTTTATTAAAAAACTTAATAATATAAGCTTTAATGACTTCTTCAACAAAAGAATCGAGTTTCTTTTTATCTGTGCTTGTGCTTTTAACAACAAAAGACATTAAATCTTTTGAGATGTCGCTATTTTCAATTGAAACTCCTTTAAAATCTTCAAACGATGCAGCATTATGAATTTCAGAAAGAATTTTTTTACATGCACCTTCAAATTCATTTGTTTTATTATATGGAGATAATTTTTTACTAACGCTTGCATTAATAGCATCTTGCCTATTAATTGTTATAATATAACCGATTTCTTCTGAAGAAGCTGCACTAATGGTTGATGATTTTTTACCAAGTTTTTCAGCAACTGTTGCTTTTCTCATTTTTTTAGAAAGAACAGCTATTTCACCAATTTGTTTATTAAAAAACTTAATAATATAAGCTTTAATGACTTTTTCAACAAAAGAATTGAGTTTCTTTTTGTCCGCACTTTTAACAACAAAAGACATTAAATCTTTTGAGATTGTGATATTTTCAACTGAAACTCCTTTAAAATCTTTAAACCATGCAGCATTATGAAATTCAGAAAGAATTTTTTTGCATGCACCTTCAAATTCACTTGGAGATAATTTTTTACTAACGCTGGTATTAATAGCATCTTGTCTATTAATTGTTATAATATAACTGATTTCTTTTGAAGAAGCTG
>RZYO01000237.1 GCA_009930325.1 Spirochaetia bacterium
AAAATTGCTAATCCTTTGAGCAAATCATCAATTAAATCCAATAATTTTTGATAGAACCCAAGTGCCATAAGCATGGTTGCTCCAGATAAACCAGGGATAATTAATGCAATTGCTGTGATCGCACCGATAAGAAAGACGATGAGATATTCTTGCTCACTTGATCCATTACTCTCTTGAATAAAAACCATCGATACCATTGATACCATTGAAATTAATAAAACAAGTATATGGTGCCATTTAAACTGTGTATTTCTAACTTTTTTAATCATGCTTGGTATCGCACCCAAAATAAATCCAATAAATAATAAAGTAATGGGGAGTGGGGCAATATCTAAAAATAAATTAATGACAAAAAAGCCTAAAAATAGTCCAATGATTACACCCACAATGTATTGCCATACAGATTTAATCGCTTGAATAGGGTGTTTAGTGAAGTCATTTAACGCATTCACAAGCGATTGATAGATATTAAAAATAGCAGCAATCATCGAGCCACTAACTCCTGGAAGAATGCTTCCCATTCCTACTAAACTGCCTTTAATTATTTTAATAAGGTGATTCATATTATCTCCTTAATTGTGCTGTTTTATTAGATAAGATTGACTATATTTTAGCATATTTTATATTGATTTTCTATGCTATAATAAAGAAGGTGATAAAACGATGGAAAACTTTTACGAAATCTTAAAATATATAATTCTTGGAATCATCCAAGGGATTACAGAGATCCTTCCCATATCTTCAAGTGGACATTTAACTTTATTTAGTCGTTTATTTCAAATCGACTTAACGAATTTGACTGTCTTTCTGATGATTACGAATATGGGATCATTTTTAGCTTTACTCTTTTATTTTAGAAGAGATGTCGGTCAACTCATTAGCGGTACATGGAAATTTATTATCAAAAAAGATGAAGCAAGAAAAGAAGATTTTCAATATGTTTTAAAGTTATTAATCGCTGTTATACCGATTGGTATTTTTGGATTCTTTTTTAAAGATTATTTACCAAACGATTTATTATCCATCGGATTTTCGTTAATCATCACCGGTTTATTACTTTTATTCGTTTATCGTTCTAAAGATATTCAATGGAAAAAAGATATTTCTTATCGTAATGCATTAATTATTGGTGCATTTCAAATGTTTGCAGTTCTTCCAGGTATATCTAGAAGTGGAATCACCATGACAGGTGGTTTAGTTCAAAAGTTAGAACTTAAAAAAGTTTTACGTTTCTCATTTCTAAGCTACCTTGTTGTATCTGTTCCGGTTTCTATTTTAGGTGTTTATGATGCTGTAAATGTAACTGAATCCATTAACGTCTTAGGTTATATATTAGCGTTCATGATGAGTTTTCTCTTTAGTTTGCTATCTGTCATGTGGATTTTTAGATTTATCAAAGTTAAAAACTTGATATACTTTGGGGCCTACTGCCTTGTCATTGGCATACTATCGATCGTTATTTACTTTATGTGAGCCATTGGCTCTTTTTTTTCGTGAAAAACAAAGTATATGACCCAATGCATGATGAACATTAATAAAACAAAGAAAATAAAAAATTGAAAATGCGATAAAATATCTTTAATCATCAAATTGATTTTATAAAATTGCCATGAATTAAACCGAATAAATCGACCAATAAAAATTGCGATACTTGAAAGTAAAAATAAGGTATGGATCAATAAATTTTTCACATGTGGACGTATATTTGTTAATTCATTAGAAAGAATATCGAGTGATCTCATTCCAATTTTACTGCTTATCAAGGCGCCAATTACCACGTGAACAAAAATGATCCAATCTTCAATTAAATATGCATAAATATTGGGGTAATCTAGAAAATATGTGTACTCCTGAAAATGAATAAAATCCGTCATAATATAGATTGAATTTGGAAAAAATAGGATGTATAAAAAAGCAATTCCTAATCTAAGGAACTTGCTTTTTTGATATGGATAAAAGTGTGTTAATAATAAAGGTATGGTTGCTAAAATCATATTCCAACCTAAAAAAATGACGAGACCATTATTTAATATAAAGCCTAATGTAATCGCTATAAAAACATAGCTGGCTGAGACGATATATAATGATTTATTTTTCCAATTAATGATATTTTCTAATCGCTTCATGAACATCTTTTTGCATATCTCCCGTTGAAATTAAATAGTCACTAAGTAACTTGAATCTCTTAATGTATTCCATAACATCCTCATTCACCATGATGTGCTGTGGATCAGTCATGATTGGGTTCCTCATGGAGTAAAAATACTCGTCTGTAACCACATCTAATAATCGATTGTCTAAAGCAAATGTGGGTTCAATACTTAATCCATGAACTCCATAATAAGGATCGTCACCAACTGGTAAATTAAATAATTCAATTATAGTTCGATATAAATCAACTTGACTTCGAACAAGATATTGATCACCAGTTAATAATCCTTTGCGAATGGAATAATCACCATAATCGACATAGTCTTGGCCGGGAACATAGATGAAAGCTAGCGTTTGTTGAAGAATTCTTCTGGATTCCATGGGGGTTAAAGTTCGATTAAATAATTCATCAATATCTCCATTTTTTAATCCAGATCCATGATCACTATAAAAGATATAGACTGTATCATCCAATGTTTGATCTTCCGCGTCTTCGTTGATAAACATCCGTTTCATAATATCATCATAGTAATCCACATAATTTAAATATTTTAATGTGAGGCGTTTCATTGAATCTTCAAATTCAGGATAAACATTAGTTCTATCCCCATTGGGATCAAAGTCAAATGGCGTATGAGGCATCATCATCACTGGAAACATCATAAATGGTGTTAAGTTGTTTTGGTATGATAAACCTCGTTTATAAACTTCATCAGCGAGATGATAGTCACTAATCCAAGGTGAT
>RZYO01000085.1 GCA_009930325.1 Spirochaetia bacterium
AATAGACAAGATAAAATCCGTACAACAAAATAATTCACTTAAAAAATAGCCAAAAATTAGCTAGATTTATCACTTATTAAGATTTATACGGATTCAGGTTATTTATATATTTGATAAAAATCTTTCTAATTTCTTTATATAAATTGATTTTCTCTTTTGGAATTTGAGGGAGTGGTTTGTTTGAAATTATGGCTTCTATAATACTTGTAAAAGGCAATATTTTATTCATTTCTGTTTCTTTAATAATGTCAAATGAGTTTAATTCATTTAAAATTTTCGAAGATTCAGTTATCGTTTTTATAAAAAAGTTGTTTAATAAAATAGTATCACTCGAAAAATATAAGAGCTTTTCTGGATGTTTCTTATAATCCTCATGTGCAATAAATGCATCATTAATATTAATAGGGGAAATTAAATCTATTGAATTATAAAGTTTATCAAAAAATAGGAAATTATGATTAGATAAATTATCTAAAAAATCTAAATCTTTTTTAAGAAATTTTTCATTGGAATTAAACAAATCCATAAAATGTGCTGTAGAACAGTATGTTGAAACGTTGTTCAAGAAGGTTTTGTTAAAAATTGTATTAAATTCATTAATATCTTCATTACCTGAATAATCTTTTGGTGCTCGAAGATAAGCAATACAATTTGTATCAAAATAGATTTTTTCCTTAGACATCATTGTTCTCCTAATATATTTTTGTTTAAAATACCAAAATATATAATTTTAATTATTTCTTTACTTCTAAATTAAACCTAACCTTTATTAGTATGAAATTTAGCAATAAATTTTCTAATAACTATTTAAAAAAATAGTGCTAAATATTATTTGTAATTTGAGTTTAAAATTATAGTATCTTCGTCGTTTTTATTTATTTATTACACCCTATTATAATCTATTACACCCACTTTTTCTATAATCGTATAGTTGTATTGATGTGTAAATTTCTAGGCATCTTGTAAAAGATAATGATACAATTTCGGGAGACAAAAAATCGCTCCAAACATTATCCACTCTAGGTATAGGTACTAATGATTTTATTACTTTATTAAAGTATCAGAAAAATTAATGAAAGGAGCACTTTTTTCTGTATATATATGTTTCATAGGGAGTCATATCCTCAAATTCGAACAAACTGTAGATTATTCTTGGAAAAGTTGTGGTAGTTTTATATTTAATATGTTTGATACCATGCATTTGCTTTTCTATATGGTTTAATATATGTAATTAAACCATGTAGAGAACCTCTAAAGAGATCTTTTTTTAATTTTATTTTAAACTATTATATTTTTTATTATTTATGGATTGTATGAAAACTTCTAATTATTTAATTTATGATAAATATTGAGATATTATAATTTGATACTATCTCGTTCTTTATAATATTTCATTGCAAAATAAGCTCTAAATAAGTTAAACAACCCTCCAGCAAGAAAAAGGAAACTTCCTGTTATGAATTCCCATGAAGTGTATTTGAATATAATGGGCGTGTCTTTGATTGATAAATGTTGCCATAAATATGGAATAGTAGCAAGCAGAAAAATTGTTGATCCAAGTATATAGCATATGGCTGTAACATTTTGTAATTGAAGAGTAATTAATGAGCCTGCTAGGATAATTTGGCTCACATTAATTGCAGCACCAATAATAAATAAGATACTTCCTACAATAAAACACCAGCTACCAGCTTCACTCTTGTTAATTTTGTTAAGAAAAAAAAGACTGCCAATGGTGAATAAAAGTGATCCAATTATGTATATTATAGCAGAGATTAATTCAAGGCGTTTCCAAATTGATGGGTTTTTATTTGATTTATGAAATGCAATAGCTTCAAGTAGATCATGTACTGTTACAAAGAGATAAATAAGAGAACCAACAAAAAAACTCCAAGCCCCAATATTAATGTTTTCTGTTTTACCTGGTAGAAATTTTATACTACCTAAAATGAAAATAATGCTTCCAACTAAGTATAAAAATGCATTAATAGATTCTCCTTTAAAGTGTTGTGCTCCAGCTGGTTTTTGACTGAGCAAGTTGTGTTGTCGTGGTCTGTTTGTAAACAAGTGTGGCATTATAAGTGTCCTTTTTTGTTATTATTTTAGATATAAAGTCTTATTATATGTTGTTTTTTTGCTTTGGAATAAAGATAGTATCTTCATCTATTTTTTATAAAATACTTATTTAAGTATGATATATGATTATTTATATTTAATTTCGATTTAAATATTGCAAAAATTTAAAAAAACTTAATCTTTTAAAGACTACCATATTGAATTGTATTTTTACAGTGTTTTAGTTTATGGGACATTAACATAATTGAGAATTTTGTTAATGTCATATCTTGTTCAATTTATTATAAATATTTTTATTAAATTTGAAATATAAAATAAGTTAGTATATAGTAAAAAAAAGTATTAATAAAACCTCATAGAATTACCAATAAAGTCAATATTGGTAAAAAAAATTTTAAATTAGGGTTGACAAGTTAGGTAATGATAACTTACTTTACTTTTAAAGGTCAAAGTTTAGTGAGGTTTATTATGAAAAAATCAATTTTAATTTTAGCAAGTTTTATCTTTATCACATCTATTGGGGCGCAAGGGGTTAATGAAGCTTCCACTAAAGATGTATACAATGGTAAAGAGGGAAAAATAACTGCATATATTTCTGGTCCTGCCACTATGCTCGAAGCATTAGAGAAAACTTTTGAAGCAGACAAAGGCGATGTCTTAGATATAGTACAATTAGGTTGTGGCCCATTACGACAAAGGGTTTGGGCAGAATCGGAATCAGGATGTATTAATGCAGATGTTTTTTGGGGATCAGATCCATTAATTTATAATGTATTAGCTGAAAAAGGGGCAATTGAAGCTTATACTCCAAAGGGTTATGAAAATTTTGCTAATAAATACAAAGTTAATAAACCTTATACTCTTGTAAATGAAAGATATGGTGTATTGATTTATAACAAAGATAAAGTTAAATCAAAGTTAACTTCATTTTTTGATTTAGCAAATGTTGAATATAAGAATCAAATTGTTCATGCAGATCCTACACAATCCTCTACAGCTTTAGCATTAATTTCAGCACTTTGGGATATTGAAGAACCGGGTGGAACATATTATAAAAAATTAATTAATAATGGTTTATTTCTTGCAAAGAAAAATAGTGATGTTCCATCAAAAATTCAAGAAGGTGAATTCATAGCGGGAATTGCACCTCATGATGCAGTTTGGAGATTACAAAAACAAGCTAAGCAAAAAGGTTATGAAACTCCATTAGCATTGAGTTGGCCAGAGGAAGGCGCTATTGCTATACAAAGACCAATAGCAATTAGTAAAAATAATTCTAGATATGAAAAAAATGAAGAATTAGCAAAAGCTTTTGTTGACTTTTTAGTTTCTCCAAAAGCTCAGAAAATTACAACAAATTTTGGTTTTATAAGTGTATTAAAAAATGCCGAAATGCCAAACGGATTACCTAAAAATATAAAAGTTCTAGACATTGATTGGGATGAATTAGGATCAAAGCAAAATCAAATAAATGAAGAATTCGAAAAACTATTTTAGTAAAGTAATATTGAGAGGAGCTATAACACTTCTCTCAATAATATTAATAATATTTTATATTTTTCCTACTCTTTTTTTATTTTACAAAGGTGTTATTGGATTTAATTATTCATTTAATACATTTATAAATCCTTTTATTAATTCAATAAAAATATCTATTTGGGTATTTATTTGGACAACGATAATTGGAGGAACATTAGCTTGGCTAGTAATTAAAACTGATTTTCCATTAAAGAAAGTGGTAGATAATTTTTGTATAATTGCTTTTGCCATACCTCCATATATTATTGCTTTATCCTGGTTACAAATATTTGGAAGAAATGGTTATTTAGAAAGGATTGTTAAACTTGTATTTCATTTAGAAAATTTTAGTCCATCTCCTTATTCATTAAATGCTACAATATTTGTATTAACTTTACATCTATTCCCTTTGATGTATTTTTCAATAAAAAATGCTTTAAACAATATAGATCCAAAGCTTGAATATGCTGGATATTTATCTGGAGGAAGCACTTTTTCAGTCTTGCGAAAAATAACAATACCATTGGTTAAACCGAGTATATTAACTACAGCTCTTTTTGTATTTTCAAGAACTTTGGCAAATTTTTCAGTGCCGGCTCTCTTATGTTTGCCAGCAAGAATAGAAGTGGCTACAACAAAAATTTATTCTTCTCTTACAATGTTAGATACTTCAACTGCGGCTTTTTATTCATTAATTTTAGTAATTTTTGCATCAATACTTTATTTGGCTCAAGCTTATATGATGTCAAAAAATAATAAAATATCAATGAATGGTAATAATAAAATTAGAGATGTAAGTAATGTTGCTCTAAATAAATATAAAATATTAAGTATTGTACTTGTGGTATTGTTTTTTGTTTTAGTTAGTATCATTCCAGCTATTACAATGATAATCTCTTCTTTATTAAAGAGATGGGGCTTATCATTAGTAATTGATCATTTCACCTTAGATAATTATAAAGAAATATTTAATATTCATTCTAAATTTCCAAGAGCGTTTTTTAATAGTTTTGTGTATGGTGGAATAGCTGCTATATTTGCTACAATTATTGCTTTATCGTGTGCATTATTATCACATTACAAAGGGAAGAAATATAAAATATTTGAAGCAATTGGTTCCTGGCCAATGGCAATACCTAATACAGTATTAGCAGTAGCTACAATATTTAGCTTTAATAGATATCCATTAAAATTATATGGTACTTCTTGGGGGTTAATTATTACATATATGGTTTTATTTACTCCCATAATTATGAATCAAATAATTGGATTATTAAAATCGCAAGATATTAAGTTATTAAATGCAGCTAGATTATCTGGCTATAATTGGATTACATCATTTACAAAAGTTGTTCTACCTTTTTTACTTTCTGGTATCAAATCAGGTATAATTGTTGCTTTAATGATTTCATTAAGAGAAATTCCAATTTCACTGATGCTTTATGCAACTAATCAAGAAACAGTAGGAGTCTTATTATTTGGAATGCAATCTCAATCATATGGATTAGAGATGACATCTGCCTTGTCTGTAATTGTAGTAACTCTAATAATTATTACCAATTATATTAATAATAGATACAGAGGACATAATGAAAAAATTAGAAATAAAAAATTTATTTAAATATTATGATAAAAATTGTGTAGTTAAGGATTGTTCTATAACTGTAGATGATAAAAAAATATTAACAATATTAGGACCAAGTGGAAGTGGTAAATCTACTTTAATCTCTTGTATTGCTGGAATTGAACTCCCTCAAAGCGGAGTAATTACATTAAATGATAGTATTCTATTTGATAATAATCTCAAAATCAACTTATCACCCGAGAAAAGAAATATAGGCTTTGTTTTTCAAAATTATGCACTTTGGCCTCACTTGACAATTGAAAAACATCTTAGTTTTCCATTAAAAGCTAAAAAAATGGGAAAAAATTTAATTAAAGAAAAATGTGAAATAATAATAAGCATGTTAAGATTAGAAGATAAAATCTATAAATATCCTCACCAATTAAGTGGAGGAGAACAACAGAGAGTTGCTTTAGGAAGGGCATTAATAAAAGAGCCTGATTTACTGTTATTAGATGAACCCTTATCTAATTTAGATGCTTTATTAAGAGAAAGAATGCAAGTTGAAATAAGACATATTCAAAAAGAATTAGGAGTTACTACAATTCTAGTTACTCATGATCAAGAAGAAGCTAAGAAAATATCTGATCAAGTTGCGGTAATGAATCATGGAATAATTGAACAAATTGGAAGTTTTGATAGCTTAGTAGATAATCCTCAAACACCTTTTATTGAAGAATTTATAAAAAGATAAAATCCTATTATATCTATTGAATTGGGTACATTTCAATTTATTATTTGAGTTACGTTATTTTTTGAAATAGAATTTTTAAGTATCTAAATCTTTTTATTTAATATGGTATACTTTTTTTATTTAAATTAATGTTTTATAAATTATACCAAAGTTTTCTATATTTCCCATTACCTAAAAATTTTATCAAACCAACATCTCTTAATTCTTGTAGTTCTCGATTAACAGTTTTTAGAGGTGTTTTACTATTTGGTGCATATTCTCTTAATTTATATTCTATATTTCTAAAATCATTTGTTGAAAATTCATCTTTTCTAAAATCATCAATAATACCAATTAGAAATCTTTTCCAACCAGTAAAATGATTATCAAGAAATGAATTGTTAACACTTATAATATCACTTAATAAATTTTCAGAAGTTGTATCAATTGGAGAAGTGTATTGCTGATTAAAAGCGTCTATCAATTTTCTAATTTTTTCTAATTGCTCTTTTTTTATTTCACTATTTAATTCATATCTTGAAATAGAATTATAGTCTTTAATTATTGTGTTAATTTGATTTACATCATCTACTAATATTCCATATTCAACATTTGTTTTTAATCCGGAATTAGTAAGATTTGCTGAGGTTACAGCACATTTTTTATCATCAAAAATATAAATTTTTGCATGAAGTTTTTGAGAATTTATAATTGAAGAATTATTTTTTGAAAATAATTCTAATGCATCAATATCTAAACCTCCTTTACATAAACTATTTAAATTTATATTTGTTATTAAAGATAAATTTATATTTCTTTTAGAATTAGTTAAAACATCTTCAATAATATTCGTTTTAACAAATGGAGAACATAATTTAATACTTGTTTTTGAATTTGAACAAAGCTCAATAAATTTATTATAAAATGGTTCTCTAATTAATTCATACATACAAATAATTTTCCTAAATTTTTTACTTTAATTTAAGGTATATTATATCATGATAATTAATAGAATTTGCAATTTTTTATATCAAAAAATATTTTCACATTAATTCAAAGTATTGTATTTTGTCATTTATTTGAAGTCATTATCAAATATTGTGATTTTTACAAAGACTTTTATTCAAATAAACATAAAACCATTATTTTACATTACCAAAAGTATAAAAAAGTATTGAATAAAAATATTTTGAAGCTATAATTAAGTAAGGTATAAAATTATTTATTAATTTTATATTTTAGAAGTGTTATTTCGCGAATTGTCATTTTTTTGTTTTTTATCATTTTTTAGCGTAGGTTCGCGATTTGTATTATTTATATAACTGTAAAAGAGTTAGCTATATTAAAATGTTTTTTAGAAACTAATTAAATTGTTGTGTGTCGTGAAATAAGTATAACTTCGCGATTTGACTATTGTATTTTCTTATATTGTATGGAATTATATTTGAAGGAGTAATAATTGATTGACCTGTAATAAGGGATTAAGACAAGTCTTTTATTTGTGTTTTTACGTTACTTTTACAAGTCTTTGGTAATAATTGATTGACCTGTAATAAGGGATTAAGACTATACCACGTACCTAATTTGTTTTCACTAAAAACGATGTTTGTAATAATTGATTGACCTGTAATAAGGGATTAAGACCAATTAATAAAATCTCTAAGTTAGAAAAATATCTACTTAAGTAATAATTGATTGACCTGTAATAAGGGATTAAGACTAGTTTTTTGTTATTGTCTAATATCGTTAGTACCATAAACGATAGTAATAATTGATTGACCTGTAATAAGGGATTAAGACTAATAGACTAGTAGGAATATAATCTGCATCAATATCAATTGTAATAATTGATTGACCTGTAATAAGGGATTAAGACTCTTAATTCAATAGTTAGAAAATTAAAAGATAATCTAAAGTAATAATTGATTGACCTGTAATAAGGGATTAAGACAATATAATTTACTGCTGAATTAGATGCCCAACTTAACAAAGGTAATAATTGATTGACCTGTAATAAGGGATTAAGACAAAGCCTTAGCAAACAATAAAGCTTTTTCAATATCATGAAAGTAATAATTGATTGACCTGTAATAAGGGATTAAGACAACAATCTTTACAAGCTTGTTTTTTTACTGTAAAGTTGTAATAATTGATTGACCTGTAATAAGGGATTAAGACTTGTTTAAAAGCCTTAGCAAACAATAAAGCTTTTTCAATATCATGTAATAATTGATTGACCTGTAATAAGGGATTAAGACTTAAAATCTTTAACTTCGACAATATTTCCTACTTCATACACAAGTAATAATTGATTGACCTGTAATAAGGGATTAAGACTAGTAAATATCACTAGCATAATCACAAATTTGTACAATACTGTAATAATTGATTGACCTGTAATAAGGGATTAAGACGAATTAAACGCAGTATGATAAGGTTTTTCATAATAAATAAAATGTAATAATTGATTGACCTGTAATAAGGGATTAAGACCCACTCTCTACATCTATAATTTTAACATAGATGTTTTTATGTAATAATTGATTGACCTGTAATAAGGGATTAAGACTCAATAACATACCATTACAACCGTACACGCCGCTTGAATACCGTAATAATTGATTGACCTGTAATAAGGGATTAAGACCAAGGGGACACTTGCATTAATTCAACAGTGTAGGTATAATCTGTAATAATTGATTGACCTGTAATAAGGGATTAAGACTCCAGTATCTATAATCTAATATTTTAACAACATCAGCACTAAGTAATAATTGATTGACCTGTAATAAGGGATTAAGACTGTCCTTCTAAAAATTGTATCTTTAAAAACATAGCTACTTTGTAATAATTGATTGACCTGTAATAAGGGATTAAGACATTCCCTACTTGTCAAGCGGGGTATTGATAGTGCTTGGCTATAGTGTAATAATTGATTGACCTGTAATAAGGGATTAAGACTCAAAAATATCTATCATATCAAAGCATAAATAATATAGAGTAATAATTGATTGACCTGTAATAAGGGATTAAGACATGTCACTATACCAAAAACCTAATTTGTTAGCTAGCAGTAATAATTGATTGACCTGTAATAAGGGATTAAGACTCTTTGTACCCGTCGATTAATGCTTCCGCATTGGCAATAATCGTAATAATTGATTGACCTGTAATAAGGGATTAAGACTTGTGGTACTACTCATAACAAGCTCCGCACACCTCATTAGTAATAATTGATTGACCTGTAATAAGGGATTAAGACGCTCTCTCATTCACCTAACCCATAAATATCATTTTCAACAGTAATAATTGATTGACCTGTAATAAGGGATTAAGACGCTCTTTTACATCGTTATAATTACCGCTATTAGTTAGATCAAGTAATAATTGATTGACCTGTAATAAGGGATTAAGACGTTCTCGATATTTAATAACATAAAATGTTTAGTTTGTGCTTGAGAGTAATAATTGATTGACCTGTAATAAGGGATTAAGACTGATATTGCACCCATGCGAAAGGGACAAGAATAGTTACACCGTAATAATTGATTGACCTGTAATAAGGGATTAAGACAATTTCTAGGTTTTCAATGTATTGGTTTCTTGAAAATTCTATGTAATAATTGATTGACCTGTAATAAGGGATTAAGACATCATTCATTAATCTAAGAACTTTATAATATTCTTTTGCGTAATAATTGATTGACCTGTAATAAGGGATTAAGACGAGTGTGCTGGGGATTCACATCCTTCATACTTGCAAATTTTGTAATAATTGATTGACCTGTAATAAGGGATTAAGACAAATTTATCATCACTGATAGTTTTTAATTTGTTCTCAAAATCTAGTAATAATTGATTGACCTGTAATAAGGGATTAAGACTCTCGTTTCTAAGAATTATATATTTTGAGTAATTTTCTAATAGTAATAATTGATTGACCTGTAATAAGGGATTAAGACTGTTAGTTACTTTTTCATAAATTTCTTTGTTACTCATAGGTAATAATTGATTGACCTGTAATAAGGGATTAAGACTATTATTTAACCGCCTTTAATATTACTAGAGATCTAAAGTAATAATTGATTGACCTGTAATAAGGGATTAAGACAAAATCAGGAATTGTGCAAACCTCTTTTACCCAATTTTCTGGTAATAATTGATTGACCTGTAATAAGGGATTAAGACTTTTTAATTAATAAGTAAGTATTTTATTAATTATTTTCACTAGTAATAATTGATTGACCTGTAATAAGGGATTAAGACGCTATAAAGTAAAAATTACTATTGAATATTTTTTGTTGGTAATAATTGATTGACCTGTAATAAGGGATTAAGACAAACTTTTACATTTCTTTAAGTTGCTAGTGATAGTATACATTCGTAATAATTGATTGACCTGTAATAAGGGATTAAGACTAGATCAACGGCGGCGCCGCTTTCTACTAAGTTTCTAAGGTAATAATTGATTGACCTGTAATAAGGGATTAAGACTAATAGTCTACAAATGTCACTATTAGAAAAACCTAGTTTGTAATAATTGATTGACCTGTAATAAGGGATTAAGACAAGCAATTGCTAAAAACTCAGTCAATCCACTTTCTAGTAATAATTGATTGACCTGTAATAAGGGATTAAGACGTATAATTCAACCAAAAAATCAATATCTCTTTTAAAAGACTGTAATAATTGATTGACCTGTAATAAGGGATTAAGACTTGTTTATAGCGTTAAACAATGTTTTTGGTAAATTTGGTAATAATTGATTGACCTGTAATAAGGGATTAAGACTACAGAATTATCGACCCTGTTATTTTCTTCCCAATTATCGTTAGTAATAATTGATTGACCTGTAATAAGGGATTAAGACCAATTAATATTTCATTAAATACTTTACTAATCGAACAGGGAAGTAATAATTGATTGACCTGTAATAAGGGATTAAGACCCATTTTTGTATTTTGTCAACAAAACTTCCAACTTATTTGCAGCATAATTCCAACTTTATTACATGGAATTTCCAAGTTTTTTGCAATTAATATTTTTAGTATTAATCTATCATTAATGAATGGTTTAGTCTCCAATCATTATTTCCTGTTTTTACCATATGTCCATAATGGACCAGGCGGTCGATTATCGCCGAAGCAAGCTGTTCATCTGAGAATAAAGGTCCCCAAGCATTAAAAGGAAGATTTGTTGTTAATATTAATGATTGCCTTTCGTATGCATTTGCTATTACTTGAAACAACAATTGAGCACCTTCTAAATCCATTGGAATATATCCAAATTCATCTAAACATAATAAATCTTGTTTTTCTAACATTTTGTATATTTTATCTAAATTGTTTTCCTCCTTGGCCTTCTTTAATAATATCACTAATTGACTTACTGTATAAAATTTTACTCGATAGTCATTATTACATGCTAATATCCCTAAAGCCGTCATCATATGTGTTTTTCCACTACCACAGCCGCCATAGTATAAAATAACTTCTTTATCAGCAACGAATTGCAAACTCAACATCTTTTCTTTACTTAATTTTTTTGGAAACTCAATATTTGAAAAGTCAAAGTTTTTAAATGATTTAGGAACTGAAAAATATGCATTCTTTTGATATCGAACTCTCCTATTCTTTGTTCTTATTTCTTTTTCATTACTTAATGCATTTAAAAAGAAATGTAGTTCTCCTAAAGTTGCTCTTGGTATTATTTGATCAAGTGTTTCTTTTGTAAAAAACATTTTTTTACTTTCTTCATAAACTTCATCTATCAATGTTTTTCTAGTTATTTTTGATTTCATATGAAGTTCCCTTATCAATTGAATTTTCAATACCATTTAAAATATTGTATTTGTTTAAATCAACATTAGTAACATTCTCACAAGAATATGGATTATATGTGCCAAGCCTTTGACAGTACATTAATAAATTTGTTTTTGTCATCTCTCTTTTTAACTCAATAAGATGATATGATGCTTCAATAGCAGTATCAAAACCATAAAGATCAATTGATTCTTTCAAATTATTAAAAACTTTTGAGATTTCTGAATTTTTCTTCAAGGAATCAACATAATCTATTAATTTATTTTCGTTAACTAAATCTTTTCGTAGTTTACTATTACCCCAAGAATTAGGTTTTTTTATGACATTGTTAATACTCGTTCTTAAATTAATTATTTCGGTTCTTTCGTTGCCATACTGTCTTTCAAATGATTCTATAAATTCTCCTTCAATATTGTAAACATCAACTTTCCATGCAGTAGTTACTACTGTGACATATTCATTTCTATATAATTTACTAAGGGTATATACATGCTTAGCTTCTAAGATTATTTCATTGTATCCATTTGCTTTGTATTTGAGCACTCTTCTTGCAACAAAGGCTTTAGCTGGTAAATCTGATAATTTGTTCCGGCTTTCATCAAAAAGTTCATTTACAGGCATTTTCTTAATGTAATGCTCTCTCTTATTCATTAAAGCTTCACAAACTTCAAATAATTTAGTTTTATTATATAATTCTACATCTCTAGGCAATTTTATTTCAGGTGTAAATAAGTTTCTTCTTATATATCCAACATTAGATTCTACATTTCCTTTTTCATATCCTGAGTATGGATTTGTAAATTTTGCACTAAAATGATAATGATTTCTAAATAATTCAAATATTTTATTCTCTTTTAATACGTTACAAATTCTTTTGCCTATACCAGTAGCATTATCAAATACTATCTTTGTTGGGACACCCCCTATGTGTTCAAATATATTAATTAAAGCTTGACAAACACATTCACAATTTTCTCCTGAATATATTTGAGTGAAAGCTTTATTTGAATATGGAAAAGATAATACAAAATACTTATATCTTTTAATCTCATTATTATTAACGATAAAATCTGCTTCACCAAAGTCAGCTTGAGCTTCAGTTGGGCTCCAGTAAAGTCGATCAAATCTTTTCATTACACCACAATTTATTTCTTTTTTATATTTGTTCACATATCTATTTACAGTATGATAACTAAATTCTACCTCTCCATGTTTTTCCTTTAATAAATCATAAATTCTTCTAGCAGTGAGCTTTTGCTTTCTCCAAGACTCTTTATTATTGTCTAAAAGTTTCTCTATTTCTGCTTTGTAAGGATCTAATATTGAAGGTTTATGTTCTTTAGTAGGTATTTCTTCACTAAAATCATCTTTATCTAAATATTTTCTAACTGTTTTGTACGAAAATCCTGTTTCTTCAATTATTTCTGTAATACTCTTCCCTTGATTCGATAAATCACGTATTTTACTTATATGGGACATTGTAAGCATCTCCTATTCTCTCCTCTATTTTTTTGACTTTAAACAGAGGTTAACGGGCAAAAGGAATTGTTTACAAGTCCCTTTGCTATTTTATTGGATTTTCCATGCTTAAGAGTTGGAATTTACTTGCAAATAAAGTGGAGTTTTAGTTTATAATAAACACATTTTTTCAGATAGCTCTTTTCTTGTAATAGTTTTCGGAGTAATAATTGATTGACCTGTAATAAGGGATTAAGACTTTGACATTGTATAAACATATTTCCACATATTACACTTCCGTAATAATTGATTGACCTGTAAT
>RZYO01000238.1 GCA_009930325.1 Spirochaetia bacterium
ATTTGATTATAGCCCCTCATGCTTTTTTCTCCTTAAAGGTGAGTAACTTATCTCTATAATATTCATATTGTTTTTGTCTTGCTTCTATTTCTGCAGGTAGCCCTTTTGAAATATCATTTGTTAAAGTATCGAACTTATCTAGTATTTTTACTATTCTTTCTTGTTCTGCCAAAGGAGGGATAGGAAATTTAAATTTTTTAAATCTACCCATATCAACAGATGAAAAATTACCTACAGTTACATTTTCTTTACACCAATTACTCAAAATAAAGCAGTAATAATATATAAATTTTATATTAAATAATTTTTTGTATTTCTCTTTTAACACTAGATATGTAAATCTTTGATTAGCTAAAGATTCAATTTGAATTAGAGCATGTTCTCCGATTGTTGCTGAAGTTGAAATAATTATTGAATTTTTAGGAAATAAATTTCCTTTTACTCCTTTTATATTTATATGTTGAATAGAATCGTTGAGTATTCGACCATTCTCTCTTATATCTTCCATTCTAAACCAAGGCAAATTACCATTATCCCAATATTCTCTTTTTCTTTTTGAAGGGGTGTAACCATTTTTTAAATCAAAAATAGTATTTATTTCTTTCCATTCCACACTATCATCAAAAGTTAATAACTTATCACGATAATATTCATATTGTTTTATGCGGGCTGTTAGTTCTGCTGTTAGTTCTGCTGTTAGTTCTGCTGTTAGTTCTGTGAAGGTGTCTAATATACGAACGATTTCTTCTTGGATTGGGAGAGGAGGAATAGGGATTAAAAAAGATGAAATATCAGAAATGTGTACATGCGGAACGCCACTTCCTTTTCTTGTTGAGTAAATTTTCAATTGTTCTTTTTTTAAATAATAAAAAATATATTTTGTATTAATATTGTTTTTACCTTTTATAGAAAAAGCGTCAGAAACAAAAATTGGTTGATTCCAATATGCAACAAATCCTGAATTTGCTCCACTACTAGATATCGTAATTACATCTTTCTCTTGATTCCATTTATTACAATAATATGCAGGTTTAATTCCTCCAGCTATTACAGGAATATCTCCTTCAACCATTGTTTTTTTTGTTATTACTTTCCCTCTTTTTAGAATACAAATTTGACCTAGTTGTTTATATTCTACACCATCAGGACATAACTCATTAATTAATTCATCTAATTTGCTCATATTTTTACTCATCATTTGTTTTTAGTGATTTTAAAGGACTATTTGGATTTATTAAATTCCCAACTGTTGATGTTATTCTATTGAATAATCTTACAGATAAATCATCTATCGATATATATCTAATTTGATTTTTTTGAGCTACATCAAAATGAGGATTCTCTTTATTTTTTTCTAACCAGTTATTATCAACAATTAATATTACTTCTTTACCTAATCCTAAAGCGTATCCTGCTTCATAATATACACCACCTCGATTACCAGTTAAGTCAGCTACTATAAAATCACTAGTTTCGATTTCATGTAAAATTTCTTGTACAATTTGATTATTATGCTCTTTTTCATCAATAATGCTAATTTGATAACCAGTTTCAACAAAAACATCTTTTATTGCATTTCTTATAGGTTCCATATTCTCATTAAACCACATAGCAATAAAACCTTTTTTGTATTTTTTAATATCCTTTTTTAACTCATCAACTCTTGTCCATCCTTTATAAGTTAATTCAATATTGTTAAAATGATTTGATACAGTACCTTCTAATTTAATAAATTTTGATTCTTTTTCCATTGTTTCAGCTAAAAAATATGCTTCTCTCTCATTTTGTGTAAAAAAAAGATTATTAGTATTTATCTCATTCAAGGTGCAACAAAAACCAGGATTTTTTAACAAAGACGATATATTTAATAAAATCATATCGATTTTTTCAGAAATAGAATTTGGGTATAAATTCATTATTTCATCAATAGATAGTTGAAAATATTTATCATTGGTTTCTTCTATTTTTTCGACTATTAAATAAACTTTTCCATTCTTTCTAAAATGCTGAATATAATAATATAAACAAGCATAAAATTTATTTTCATTAAATTTTTTTTTCACTAAATTGAAAGCATCATCTGTAATAATAATTTTCCCACAATTATTGCATGAAATAAAATCACCAAAATAATCTTGTGAATTGGTAATTAAAGCATTTTCCCCACATAAAGGACATTTATTTTTATCTGTTTCCATTTATAATCTATCCATTTATCTCTTTTCTATTTCAGCGACTATAGAATCAATTGAATCTCTTAGTTCTGCTTCATGAGCAACTATTCTTTTAATCTCTTTGTTTAGTTCTTTGATATTTACTTTTTCTCTAGTATCTTCTTTTTCTACATAGGATGACACTGATAAAGTATAATCTTGTTTTGCTATTTCTTCATTATCCACTAATTGAGAGATATAATCTTTGTTTTCTCTTTCTGTGAAATATTTAAGAATATTTTCAATATTTACTTCTTCTAATTTGTTATTATTAGTAGCTTTAGAAAATTCATTAGATGCATCAATAAATAAAGTATTATTATCCTTCTTTGATTTCTTAAGTACCATTATACAAGTAGCTATACTTGTCCCAAAGAATAGGTTTGTTGGTAACTGGATAATACAATCAACAAAGTTATTATCAATTAAATATTTTCGAATCTTCTGTTCTGCTCCACCTCTATATAGAATACCAGGGAAACATACTATAGCAGCTGTTCCATTTGTAGCTAACCAAGATAAGCTATGCATTATAAAAGCAAGGTCTGCTTTTGATTTTGGTGCTAATACACCAGCTGGAGAGAATCTTGCATCATTTATTAATATTGGA